>NZ_JBHXLL010000030.1:44886-112338 GCF_042721415.1 Kitasatospora sp. NPDC058444
GGACGTCCCGGTGCGGCTCGCGTAGACGTCGTGGTGGCTGGTCCAGCGCCACTCGCCGCTGCCGTTCTTGAACCAGTACTTCGACCCGTCCCAGCCCTGCTTCCCCGCCGCGGCGTGCGCGGATCCGGCGCCGGCCGTCAGGCCGACGACGCCGGCGCCCGCCAGCACGGTGGTGGCCAGACAGGTGCTCCGCACGGCCCGGTGTATTCGGCCGCCGCCGGCCGCCGCCGCGGAGCCGGCGGGGCGCGGCCGGACGGCGCAGTTCGGGCAGCCGCAGCCCGCGATCGCGGGGATGCTGCCCAGGCGCTCCTCGAAACCGATCAGACCGGGATCGCCGTCGGGGCCGCCTGAGCCGGTGGTGACGGCGGGTTCGGCGTACGCGCCGGTGGCTATCCTCATGCGGGTCGTCCTTCCTTCCGCCCGGCACGGGCGGCCGGGGACGGTACCGAGGCGGCCACTCCGGCCGGGGCGACGAACGCGACCAGCAGCTGCTCCATCAGCGCGCTGCGGGCGGACTCGTCCAGTTCGTGCGCGGTCGCCCGCTCCAGCCGGCGGACGGCGAGCGCCGCCGCCTCCACCGCGTCGTCCACCAGCACCGTGCGCAGGCCCGCGTCCAGGTCGGCCAGCCGGCGCCGGCGCATCGACTCGGCCACCTCGGGCGCGTAGTCCAGGGCCAGCGGCTGCACCGAGTAGACCTCCAGGCCGGCCGGGACGACCTCGGCGGCCAGCGCCCTGGTCATCTCGTCGGCGAACCACTGCCCGTCGCGCAGCGCGGGACCGGGGGCCGCGTTGCTGTCGCAGGGGAGGGTGGACGCGGTGCGGGTGAGCACCGCCTGGACCTGCTCGCGCAGGTAGCCCTCGTGGTCCTCGATCGCCAGCAGCGCCCGCGCGGTGTCCTTGACCCGCCAGACGATCAGCAGCCGGACCACGATCGGCGTGCCGGTGCGGTCCACCACCTTGACCGGCTCGCTGCGCCAGTGCCGCAGCCGCACGTCCACCCGCCGGCGGCGCAGCAGCGGGTTGACCCAGACCAGGCCGGTCCGGCGGACGGTGCCCCGGTAGCGGCCCCAGCGGGTCAGCACCCGGGTCTCGCCGCCCGCGTTGGCCAGCAGCCCGGCGAGCGCGACCACCACCAGCAGGCCGGCCGCGGCCGCCGCGCCGATCCACCGGGCGTCCACCTCCACCTGGCCGCTCTCCCGGGCGGCGGTGCCGCGCAGGTCGGGCAGCGCGTCCCAGTACGGGATGACGCCGGTGCGCAGCAGCACGAACAGCACGCCGGCCACGCCGGTCAGCACGGCCAGCAGGGCGATCCAGCCGGGCAGCGCGGCGGCGCGCTGCTCGCGCAGCGCCTGGTCGGCGCGCGGCGGGCGCCGGGAGGTGGTGGCGGTCGGGGCGTCGGCCGCCGTGGGGTCCGGCAGTTCGACGGTCTCCGGGGCGGCGGTCTCCACCGGGTCGCGCAGGTCCGCCGGGTCGACGTGTGCCGGGCTCGGGACGACGGCCAGCGGGGTGGTCGCCGGCCCGCTGTCGGCGGGGCCGCCCGGCTTGACGGTCCGGACGGTGGTGGCCCTGGCCAGCGGACTGGAACCGAAGGCGGAACGTTCCGGCAGTGCCGGCGGAAGCGCCTTGGGCAGGTTGTCGGGTCGCTGCGAAGAATCGCGGGTGACGTCCATGCACGGATCCTCTGGGTCGGTGTGTCGCGCAACGGGCGGCCCGGATCTGACGGGCAGTGCCAGGGTCAGGCTAAGTTCATACGTCATCAAATGCGACATTTGACCGAGGTGTGTCGACATTTACTGACGAATCATCCAAAGCCGACCTGACGCGCAGGCACATGAGCGGACGGTCAGGACAGTTCGGCGCTGGTCAGCGCCGAGAAGCACCGGCCCTGCGGGCGACCACCCGACGGGTGATCAGTCCGAGACCGGTGAGCACCAGCAGGACTCCGGCGAGTCCGCCGCGCCAGCCGGCCTCCCCGGGCCGCCCGGACGCGTTCCGCACCGCCTCCGCCGGCGGAGCCGCCAACGGCCGGGCCGCACCCTGGACGGACTCGGCGGACTCGGCGGACTCGGCGGGCGCGGCGGGCGCGGCGGGCGCGGCGGCCTGGGCCGCGTCGGCGGGCCCGGCGGATCCGGCCGGCGAGGACGGGGACTTCCCCGCGGGGACGGCGGCCGGCGAGGTGCCGACACCGGTGGCCGGGGCCGGGGAGGAGGTGACGGTCGCGGTGGTCGAAGGGATCGGGGGAGCGGACCTGGTGGAAGCGACGGACCCGCTGGTCACCTGGGCCGTCGCCAGGGTCGAAGCGATCGGACGCGCCTTCGGAGCCCCCGACGCCGCCGCCGACGGACCGGCCGCCGCCGAGGCCGTCGTCACCGGATCCACCGTCATCGTCCGGGCTCCGGCGGGCGGACCCGCGATCGGGTCCGCCGCGACGGACCGACTCGCCGAGGCCACCGCCGAACGGAGAGCGCTCGGGCGCGGTTCGGCGGGCTTCGACGGCTCCGCCAGCGAACTGGGCGCCACCGGGCTCGGCGGCGCCGGACTGGGGGCCGCGTGGCTCGCCGCGGGGCTCGCCGCCGGACCGGACGCCGTCGACGGCGTCGACGCCGTCGGACTGGACTGGGCCGTGGCCGGCCGTGTCGGGCTCCCGGCCACCGGGCTCGACAGCCCCGAGGCCGCAGCCGAGGCGGTCGAACCGACGGCCGGCGGGCTCTGCACCACCGGGCCCGGCACCGCCGGCCCCTGCGGCACAGGGCCGGGCACCGCCGGACTCTGCGCCACCGCCGGACTCTGCGGCACCGAGCTCGGCGGCACCGCGCCTGGCGGCACCGGGCTCGGCACCGTCGGATCAGGCACCGCCCCCGCGGTGGCGACCCGCACCGGCACCGGTTCCGCCGAGACCACGTTCCCCGCCGGGTCCGTCGCCGTGACGAGCAGCCACTGGTCCCCGTCCGCCAGGTCCCGGTTGGCCGTGCAGCTCCAGCTCCCGTCGAACGCCGCCGTGGCACCGCACAGCACCGTCCGCCGTTCCGCCTCCGAGTCCGCCCCGCCCTGCACCGTGACCAGCACGTTCGAGCCCGGGCCCGCCCGGCCGGCCAGCTTCGGCCGGCTGCCCCGCACCGTCTCCCCCGGGGCCGGCGAGACCAGCACCGGCCGCTCCGGCAGGCCGGTGTCGACGACCAGCTCCACCGCCGGCCCGGGCGTCCGGTTCCCCGTCACGTCGACCGCGACCGGGCTGAGCAGGTGCTTCCCCTCCGTCAGGTTCTCGACCGGCAGGCAGGACCACCGGCCGTCCGCCGGCACCCCGATGATGCACAGGTCGTCGCCCGAGGCCTGGTCGACCACCCAGACGGTGCTGCCCGCCTCGCCGGTGCCGGTGAGCCGGAGCCCCGGGTCGTTGGTGTACGCGGGGACGGTGAGCGCGGGGGTGCCCGGCGGCACGGTCTTCACGCTGACCCTGACCGGCTCGCCGCGCAGCACCACGCCGCCGCTGGTGGTCTCCACCGGGGTGAGGGCGTGCGGACCGGCGGCCAGCGCGCTGCCGGGGCGGCAGGACCAGTCGCCGCCCTGCCGGACCACGGCCTCGCAGAGCGGGGTGTCGCCCTCCCGGACCTCCACCGTGGCACCGGACACCGCACCCCCGCCGCTGATCCGCGGGCGGGCGTCGGCGAGGACGGCGCCCTCGACCGGCTCGGCGATCTCGGGCCGGGCGGCGCCGACGGTCAGCGCGATCCGCTGGTCGGAGACCTGTCCGGAGTCGGCGAACCCGCCGGAGGAGACGAGCTGCCCGGCGTCGCGGCCGATCCGCAGCCGGGCCCAGGTCTCGCCCGAGGCCGCACCGGACGGGACGGTCCACTCCAGGGTGGCGGTGGCGGCGCCGGGCGGGACCTCGGTCTGCACCCGCTCGGCGGGGTCGAACCTGCCGGTGTGGCCGAAGTCGATCCAGCCGGCCAGGGTCGCGGGCTGGTCGCCGACCGCGACCGGGACGGTGAGCCGGTAGTAGCGGCCGATCGCGGCCTCGGCGGGGAAGGCGATCGACGGGTCGGCGCCCTGGTACTCGGCGCGGCCGGGCCGGGGCATGGACTGCGGGTCGGCGAACGGGCTGCGCCGGCCCGCCCCGTGGTCGAGCCGGACCAGCGGCCCGCTGCCCGGGGCCTCGACGGCACGGCCGCGGTCGGCGCCGCGCGCCCCGCCGGCCGCGTCGGAGCCCTGGGCCGCGCCGGAGCCCTGGAACCTGTCGGCGCCCTGGGCCGCGCCGGAGCCCAGGAAGAGGTCGGAGACCACGTGCGAGGCGTTGCCGTAGTCCTGCGGGGCGGTGCCGAGGCCCTCGTCGACGGTGACGGTGTAGGCCTGGTGCAGGACGGGCGGGGCGGTGGTGCTGCCGGCCCGGGCGACGGAGCGCTGCTCGACCCGGAACACCGCGGTGCGGACCGTCCCGGCCAGCTCCAGCGAGCCCTCCGCCGCGGAGCCGGGATCGCCGTCGGTGGCTCCGTCCGGGCTCGCGGGGGCGAGGGCGTTGCCGTCGAGCGTCCAGCCGGGCCAGTCGGTGCGGTCGACCAGGACGGGGGCGGCCGGCGAGCCGCCGGTGAGGGTCAGTCGGGTCGCCGTGCTGGTGGTGCCGGAGTCCCCGGTGGCGAGCGCGGCCAGACCGCTGAGGTGCAGCCGGGGATTGCGGACCGGCCGGGAGAAGTCCAGCCGGAGCGTTCCCACGGTGCGCCAGGAGCCGTCCGCCTGCGGACGGTCGGGGGTGATGCCGAAGGTCTGCGCGGGATCTCCCGCCCGCATGCCGTCGGTATAGCGGACGGCGGGGCGCCCCGCATCGGAGCGGTCCGCGAGTTCGCCCGGCTCGGCGGTGACGCCCGTGCCGGGGGCGGCGTCGAAATCGAACCGGACCGAGAGTCCGGAGGGCAGCACCGCCCGGTGCTCGGCGGACCAGGCGTCGGGGGACTGCCGGGCCATCGAGAGCGGGGCGTTCCACATGGTCAGCAGCCCGGTCGCGAGGACGGCCAGGGCGCCGGCCGTACGGGAAAACTGTCGGCTCATCCGGCTCTCCTTCGCGGTCGGCTGCCGGGGTGGTGGGCAGGCTGCACAGATCCGACAAAAAGGAACCACGGCCCTGAGCCGGGCATACTGCGACACCTGTGCTTTTGGCCGAGTCCCACCCGATCGGCGGTCATCCGGGCGGCAGGACGGGATGTACCCGAAACAGCTGCATTTCATCCATTAGGCGGCAATCGACACCACCCGAACGGACGCGGGATCGGGACGTCCGGACCCATCCGGGAGACTCCGGCCCCCGGGACGGCACCATCCACCGGAGAGCCCTGTTCGCATCACGTCCCGGGCACCCCGGGAAATGCGAGAAGCCCCCGGCCGGTGGCCGGGGGCTTCTCGATGGTGCGCTCAGCAGGATTCGAACCTGCAACCTCTTGATCCGTAGTCAAGTGCTCTATCCGTTGAGCTATGAGCGCAAGGAACGGGCGAACCCGATCTTGCGGAGATTGGTGCGCTCAGCAGGATTCGAACCTGCAACCTCTTGATCCGTAGTCAAGTGCTCTATCCGTTGAGCTATGAGCGCTCGCCCTGGTGAACGTTGTCTCCGGGGCGTTGCGGGGACAACATTACATGACCTGCGGCGTAGGACGAAATCGGTTGATCCGGGCCCCCGCCGGGCCGCTGCCGACCCCCTCCGACCCCTCCGGGCCGCTGCCGACCCCCTCCGACCCCTCCGGCGACGTCCGCCCCGCCTTCCGCTCCCGCCCGGCGGCCCGGCGGCCCGGCCCGAACCGTGCCCGGGAACGCGAAGAGCCCCCGTCGACGAGATCGTCGACGGGGGCTCCCGACTGGCGGAGGCTGAGGGATTTGAACCCTCGATCAGGAATAACCCCGAAACCGCATTAGCAGTGCGGCGCCATAGACCGGACTAGGCGAAGCCTCCCCACATGGAGCGTACCCGCGCGAGCGGAGCCGTTCCGTGTGTCAGTGATGATGCCACAACCGTGGGGCTCGGCACCAACCACCGCCAACGTTACTAGGCGGGTCGACCCCGCCGCAAAGAAGAATGAGATACTGCCGTCTCCGAAGGAGCTGCCCCGAGCCGAGGAGACCTGTCGACGTGAGCAGCAGGCCGATCCGAGGCGCTGCTCGCCTCGCCGCCATACTCGACGCCCTGCCCGACGCGTTGCTGCTGGTGAACAGCAACGGCACCGTCGTGGACGCCAACAGCGCGGCGGTCCAGGCGTTGCAGGCGCCGGGCACCTCACTGGTCGGCATGGGCGTGCTGGGTCTGCTGCCCGAGTTCGACCCCAGCCGCATCCCCGGCTCGATGCGCCCGGCCACCCGCGACGACGAGGCCCTCGACCGCCCGGTCCGGATGACCGCCCACCGCACCGACGGCACCACCTTCCCGGTCGAGGTCTCCGGCAACGACTTCGCCGACGACGGCGACGGCCGCGGCTACGCGCGCTCCCCGTACGACTCGTACCGCGAGAACTCGCCCTCCTCCTCCGACCTGCTCCTGCTGCTGGTCCGGGACCTCTCCGGCCGGCTCGGCGTCGAGGCCGAGCTGCGCCGCCAGCACAAGCAGACCGAGATGATCCTGCGCGCCGCCGCCGAGGGCGTGCTCGGCGTGGACCTCGAAGGCCGCTGCGTGCTGGTCAACCCGGCCGCCGCGCACATCCTGGAGTACCGGGCGAGCGAGCTGGGCGGGCGCGAACTGCACCCGCTGATCCAGCACTCCCGGGCCGACGGCACCCCGCTGGCGCTGGAGGAGTCGGCGCTGCTGGACACCCTGACCTCCGGACGCAAGCACCGGGTGCGCGGCACCGTGCTGTGGCGCAAGGACGGCCGCCCGGTCACCGTCGACCTCACCACCGCTCCGGTCCGGGACGGCGACCAGCTGGTCGGCGCGGTGATGACCTTCACCGACCGCAGCCGCGAACTCGCCCTGGTCGCCCGCAACGAGCACCTCACCGCCGTCCTGGAGAGCGAGCTGGGCGGCGCGCTGAACGCGCTGAACCAGCGGCTCGACGCGCTCGCCGCCGACCCGGCCGGCCAGCTCTGGCCGGAGGCCAACTGGACGCTGCGCCGGCTGGCCGCCGAGTGCCGCCGGTTCGGGAAGCTGATCGACGGGGTGCTCGACCACCAACGCTGCGAGGCCGGCGAGGGCGCCGACGGCGAGGCCAAGGACGGCAGGGACGCCAAGGACGGCAAGGAGCCCAAGGCCGGCAAGGACGGCAAGGACGGGCGGAAGGCCGCGCCCCGGGTGCCGGTCGGCCTGGACAAGGTAGTCCGCCGGGCCGTCGAGGAGGCCGGCGAACTGGTCGGACCCGGCCGGGTGCGGTTCTCGGTGCACACCGCCGCGGTCGAGGTGATCGCCGACGAGCGGCGGCTGGCCCAGGCGCTGGCCCACCTGGTCGCCGACGTCAGCGGCATCGGGCTGGCCCTGGAAACCCCTGACGCCCCCTCCCCCGGACTGGCCGTGCCCGGGCTGAACGGCACCGCCGCACCCGCGCAGCCGCCCGCGCCCGAGCCGCCGACCGTCGTGCTGGCCGCCGCCCAGCGCGGCGAGGTCGCCCGGGTCGAGATCCGCGGCCCCGGCGTCGGCGGCAGCCCCGTCCACCTGCCGATAGCCCGCGCGGTGGTCGAGCGCCACGGCGGCGTGCTCCAGCCGCACGAGCTGCCCGGCAAGGCCGGCACCACGTACGTCGTCGAGCTGCCGCTGGACCCGGCCGCCGCGAAGGCGGCCGCTGAACGCGCCGCCGCAGAGGGCCGCTCCGACCGGCCCAAGGAGACCGACAGCGCCGTCCTGCCCGAACTTCCGGGCATCCCGCAGCTGCCCAGCAGCGGCGAGACCGCCGAGCCCGCTGCGGCCGGCGACCAGCCCGGCGCCGAGGCCCCCGAAGCGCCCGCCGCGGAGCGGACCCCGGCCGAGGAGCCGCCCGCCGAGCGGCGCGGCCGCCGTGGCCGCCCGGCCGCCGAGACCCCGGAGTCCGGCACCCCCGGCGCCCCCGGCATCCCCGGCACTCCTGGCACCCCCGGCACCCCGGATGTTCCGGCCGACCAGTGGCCGAACGCCCCTGCCCGGGTCGAGCGGGCCGTCCCCGAGCAGTGGAACGGCACCGGCAACGACCCGGTGTACGGCCGCCAGGGCCTGCCCGGGCCGGACGGCGCCCAGAGCGACCCGTGGGGCAAGGACGACGGCCGTTCCGGCCCCGCCTACGCCGTGCCCGTCGAGGGCCACCGCGCGGCGTCGAACCGCCCCGCCGGGCGCGAACCGCTCGCCCTCGGTCCGGCCCCCACGCCCGCCACCCCGGATGGCACCCCGCCCGCCGACGCCCCGGCGGCCGAGGCCGCCCAGGAGCAGGCCCCGGGCGAGACCAAGCACCGGCGCCGCCGCGCGCTGCCCTCCACCGAGGAGTCCTCCGGCGGCTTCGCCCTTCCCGGAACGGCCGACACCCCGGTCTACCCCGGCCTGGAGCACGCCCTGCCGGCCGGCCCCGCGCCCGCGCTGCCCGAACCGGCCGCCGCCGCGCCGACCGGACGCCGCCGCCGACTGGCCGTCCCTCCCGGCCCCGGCCCGGACGCCCTGGTGAACGCCTCCGGTCCGGCGGGCCAGGTCGGCCAGGTCGGCCAGGCGCAGCCCTCCCCCGGCACCGCGCTGGCGCCCGCCCGCGCCGCACTGCCCGCCGCCGAGGAGCCCGCCGGCCCGCGCCCGGTCGGCACCGGCCTGGGCGAACTCGCCCCGCCTCGCCAGCTCGGCCCCGCACCGCTGCCGGCCGCCGCGCCGCAGCCGCCCGTACCGGCCGAGGCCGCCCGGACCGCGCCGCGCCCGATGGCCGAACTCCCGCCCGCCGACGAGCGGCCCGCCGCCGAGCAGCCGCCCGCCACCGCCGGCGAGCTGGCCAACACCCGTCGGCTGCTGGTCTGGCCCGAGCCCGACCCGGCCACCAAGCAGGCCCTCCAGGCGCGCGGCTACCTGCCGGTGATCGTCCGCTCCCGCGAGGAGGTGGACGCCCAGGTCCCCGGCTTCCCCGCCGCCCTCTTCGTCGACCCGCTGACCGGCCCGATCACCCGCACCGCACTCCAGTCGCTGCGCACCGCGGCGCTCAACCGCCGGGTCCCGGTGCTGGTCACCGCCGGCCTCGGCCAGGCCACCCGGGACGCCGCGTACGGGGCCGACCCGGCCGTCCTGCTGCGCGCCCTCGCACCGCGCGACGGCGAGCACCACGCCCCGCGGGTCCTGCTGGTCGAGGGCGACCCGGACATCGCCGCCGCCATGATCAGCAGCCTGGAGCGGCGCGGCATGCACGTCGAACACGCGGTGGACGAGAACGACGCGGTGGCCCGGGCCAGCAGCGTCCAGCCCAACCTGGTGGTGATGGACCTGCTGCAGATCCGCCGCCGGCGGGTCGGCCTGCTGGACTGGCTGCGCGCCAACGACCGGCTGCACCGCACCCCGCTGGTCGTCTACACCTCCGTGGACCTCGACCCGCGCGAACTGCCCCGGCTGCGCACCGGCGAGACCGTGCTGTTCCTCGCCGAACGCTCGACCAGCGAGGACGTCCAGTCGCGGATCGTCGACCTGCTCGGGCGGATCGGCACGATGGGCGAGGCGGGCGTCGCCGCCGCGGGCTGACCCCGTCGCGGACCGGCTCTCCGGTACGCACGCGCAAGGGCCGGCCCCGTTCCGTACGGGGGCGGCCGGCCCTCTCACGCGGTCACTCCTTGCCGAGCACCGTGACGTCCAGCTCCTGCGCCGCGTAGCCGGCCCGGATCACCTTCTTGTCGAACTTGCCGACCGAGGTCTTCGGCACCGACTCCACGATCGACCAGCGCTCCGGCAGCTGCCAGGAGGCGATCCGCTCGCCCAGGAAGGCCCGCAGCTCCTTCAGGCCGACGGTCGCGCCCGGGCGCAGCACCACGGTGGCCAGCGGGCGCTCGCCCCACTTCTCGTCCGGGACGGCGACCACGGCGGCCTCGGCCACGTCGGGGTGGGCCATCAGCGCGTTCTCCAGCTCGACCGAGGAGATCCACTCGCCGCCGGACTTGATGACGTCCTTGGCCCGGTCGGTGAGGGTCAGGTAGCCGTCGGCGGTGATCGTGCCGACGTCGCCGGTGCGCAGCCAGCCGTCCTCGGAGAACTTGTCGTCCGGGCGGACCGGGTCCTGGTCCGCCCCGCCGTAGTACGCGCCGGCGATCCACGGGCCGCGCACCTCCAACTCGCCCGCCGAGACGCCGTCGTGCGGCATCCGCTCGCCGCCCGGGCCGATCAGCCGGGCCTCGACGGAGGCCGGGAAGACGCCCTGGGTGATCCGGTACGGCCACTCCTGCTCGGGGGTGAGGCCGCCCGGCGGCTGGGCGAAGGAGCCGAGCGGGGAGGTCTCGGTCATGCCCCAGGCGTGCAGCACCCGGATGCCGTGGCGCTCCTGGTAGGCCTCCATCAGCGACGGCGGGCAGGCGCTCCCGCCGATGACCACCATGCGCAGGCTGGAGGTGTCGTAGTCACCCGCGTCGAGTTCGTCCAGCAGACCGGCCCAGATGGTGGGGACGGCGGCGCTGACGGTCGGGCGGACGGCGGCGATCATCTCGGCCATCGGCTTGGGCTGGAGGAAACGGTCCGGCATGAGCAGGTTGGCGCCGGACATGAAGGCCGCGTGCGGGATGCCCCACGCCTGGACGTGGAACATCGGCACCACCGGCAGCGCGGTGTCGCGCGGGGTGAAGGCGAAGTTGTCGCCGGTGTTGACCTGGAGGCAGTGCAGGTAGACCGAGCGGTGGCTGTAGAGCACGCCCTTCGGGTCCCCGGTGGTGCCGGAGGTGTAGCAGAGCACGGCGGCCCGGCGCTCGTCGATGTCGCGCTGCCACGGGTACTCGGTGGGCCGCCCGGCGATCAGCTCCTCGTAGTCGTGCACGCCGCCCGCGAAGCCGGCCAGCACCGAGCGGTCGCCGGGGCCGCTCACCACGATGTGCTTGAGGGTCGGCGCGAGGTCCGGGAGCACGGCGGCGAGCAGCGGCAGGACGGAGCCGTTGACGACGATCACGCGGTCGGCGGCGTGGTTGATGATGAACGACAGCTGCTGGGAGGGCAGTCGCAGGTTCAGCGTGTGCAGCACGGACCCCATCGAGGGGACGGCGAGGTACGCCTCCAGGTGCTCGGTGTTGTTCCACATCAACGTTCCTATAACACTCGCATCGGTGCACCCGAGCTCGTCGCGCAGCGCGTGCGCAAGCTGTGCGGCGCGAGCGCCCACCTCTGCGTAGGTCCGGACTACCGGGCCGGTGCCGTCCCACGTGGTCACGGTCGACCGGCCGTGGATCGTGGACCCGTGCTCAAGGATTCGAGCGACGGTGAGCGGAACGTCTTGCATCGTGCTGTACACGGGTCCTCCTTGACCGGCCGGCAGGCGCCGAGATCACTACTAGCTAGTAGCTCGATCCCATGGCCTGATTCTGGCGCGCCGTGGCGGCACTGTCAGCAGGCCGGGCCCGAATGAGACCCGTTTCTCTGTTTCGCCCGCTACGCGGCGAGATCGTGCGTAACCGTGCCGTCCGGGGCCGCGGCCCACGGGTCCGGAAGCCAGATCGGATGCACCTCGACAACGACCTCATCCGCAGACTTTCGGACGAGCGCAACTCGCCGTACAAGCTTTCGGATGATCGCGTTGCGCTCGGCGACGAGCAGCGTGTCCCACTCGGCCATCAGACCAACGACCATGGGGCGGAAGTCGCTGAACGTCGGCTGTTCCACGACCACGGCAGTCCGTTCCAGCTCGCGCGTGTTCTTCTCCCGAGCCTTCTTGAGGTCCGCGACTGCTAGATCGTAAACGTCGTCCGGGTAGTTCTCAGGGTTCATGTTCTTGTCGACCGCAATGCGGGTGAGTGCCGCTGTCAGCCGCTTGCCTTCCCTTTCGAGTTCCGCACGCCGATCGCTTGCGCGCTTGCGCGCGACTTCCGATTCCCTCGCGCGGCGAACCTGCGACTCTGGCGATTCGTCAATTCCCTTGGCGTGCTTACCAAGGAACTCCATCACCTCTCCCTCAACTATCGGCCGCATCAGGTAAACGCCCTTGCAGGCATGCCCCGCAGACTTCGCCCGACGTCCGCACCGGTAGGCCCATCCCGGAATGGATATCTTCTTGCGCGTAGCAGAGTTGAGCGTGCAGCCGAGGCGGCATCCACCACACGCCATGGTGCCGGTCAGCATGTAGATGCCGTCTCGCGAACGCGGCGTCGTCTCCTTGACGAGCTTCCGTCGCTCGACGTACTGCTGCCAGATTTCCGGGCCGATGAGCTCCTCGTGTGCACCCTCGATGAACTGGTAATTCGGGCAACTCCCGTTCGTCTTGCGCCCGTTGCACTGGCACTTCGGGTCATGCACGCGGAGCAGGCCGGCCGCGAAGCCTGAGTCCATGTACCGCTTGACCGTCTCCGCCGACCACAGTGCCCCCCGAGTGCTGCGGTACCCAAGGGAGTTGAGCCAACCGGCGAGCTTGGTGAACCCCTTGCCGGCCACGTACCGCAGGTACAGCTCGACGACGTCGGGGCCCACGTCGACGTCTGGCTCGTAGCGTTCCTGTTGGAGCTGCTCAGTCTTGGGGTTGTACCGGCGGTGCCAGATGTACCCGAAGCGCGGACGGCCGGTTGCAGGCAGGCCGGCCGCCCGACGCAGTGCGTGTGTTTCGCTCCACTGCTCGCCCGCCCGGTCGCTCTCGTAGGCGGAGAACTCGAAGATGATGCCGCGGTAGAGCCGCCCGATTGCGGTTCGGGCATCGATGGGCTCCGTGGCGGAGACCAGTTCTCCGCCGGTGTTCTCAACTCGCTTCAGGTTGACGGCCACGCCGTCGCGGGTCCGGCCGAAACGTGAGAACTTCCAGACCGCAATGCCTACGGCCTCTTTGCGTTCAACGGCCTCGATGCCCTGCATGATCTTGCGCTTGAAGTTGCGGCCGGTTGCGTCGAGATCGGTGATCCACCGAACGATGCGCTTCCGGTGCCGGCGGGCCCAATCAAGGATTGCGGCCTGCTGGATCTCGGGGGAGATCTTCTCCTCTTTCCACGTCGATACGCGGATGTACCCGATGAATGGTTCGAGATCGTTCTCGATGAACGTCTCTGCGGCGACGAGCGGCGTCAACGTGCCGCCCTCCCTCCCTGGTTTGCGCCGCGGGTCGGTGGTGCGTCTGTGACCCGCGGCAGGTACACGACGTTGTCGGCCGGCTCATGCGTGCCCGGCCGGGGATCGGATGGCTGAGGTGGGGTCAGTAGCCCTTGGGCAATGTGTTCGAGCGCCAAGCGGTACCCGTCGTTGTGGATCTCGGCCCGCTCGTCCTCGCGCAGTTCGGTTGCGCGCTTCTGCTGAGTGATGATGACGGCCGGCAGCGCGAGCAGCATGAGCCCGAGTCCGACCCATGCAATGTCGCGGTTCTCGCCTGGCAAGCACAGTGCAACGCCCGCCAGCAGCATCCCGGCAGCCTTAACTGCCAGGGCCCCCACGGCTCCCATCGTCCATCGCTGGCGCTCGAACACGCCTTCCCCCTCGTTCACACGTTCTCTTCTACGGCTCCATGCGGCGCACCTCCTGTTGGCGGTGCATCGCTTCCTGCTCCTGCATCGTCCGGACCATCGAGACGAACAGCGCGACGGCGGTTTCGCTCTGGATGCCCAGTTCTGCGGCGGCGTCCTGTGGGGTCATGCGCGGGCCGTCCGGCTGCGGGTTCGTTGCTCTGCCGATCGCATCGGCAGTGACGATTCCGGCCCGGACCATGAGCTCGCTTAGCTCCACGCGCAGTACGGGAGCGATCTTCGCGAGCAGCGCGGCCTCGTACTTGCCGCGCCCGGCCAAGAGGCGCGAGACCGATGATGCGGAGATACCGGCGTCAGCTGCGAACTTGGTCCGCCCGCCACCGCGGGCGCCGAGGTCATACCCAAGGTCGCGAAGGCGCCTGTCTAGCCACTGGGGGAAGTGGTCTTCCGCCTCGGGGGTGGCGTTGGTGCGTTGCTGCATGCGTGAAATCTACCGCGCTCGGCAGGTACGCGGCGAACCGGTGGCCTGTTTTCACGCATGAAAAGTTCCTGTTCAGACGGTGCGCGATCCATCCCTGCAGCTTAGACGCTGTGCTCGAACATGCATCCGATTATGTGCGGCGCGCCACACGGTGGCCTAAACCTCCTTCCATGACAGAAAGATCCCTGTTAGCTTCCAGATGCGGCAGATCATCTACCGCTTGTGACAGATAGGGGGTCCGTCATGTCGTACAGGCACGAGCAACTCGTCGCCGCGGCGCGAGCTGCAGGTGACCACACCGACTCAGACATTGCAGACCGGTTGAAGGTTGCACGAACCACGGCATGGCGTCTTCGCACGGGCAAGACCACGCCCGGGGCCTCGACCCTTGCCAAGATCGAGCAGGCTTACGGGCTCACGGCCGCCGCCCTGCTCCGGACGGAGGCCGCATGAATGAGGCCCCGATCAGCCGAGAGCAGGCGTACGCCGCGGCTCGGCTCATCCTCGACACGGCGCGCGCACGCCGCGACGCGCTGCCCATCCGGGCCGCCGCCCAGGCCGCAGCCACTCCCGACCGCTCCGCCGACGAGATCGAGCTGATTCTGCGTCGCCTGCACGCGCGAGCAGGCTCGACGCTGCCGGCCCGGATTGCGGCCTGAGAGGTGCCCGATGATCCGCGCTGAACTTCACCCGGACGGGTACACCGTCCGCCTGGACGTCACGGACGGCGCCGAGTGCCTGCTCGACCGGGTCGCGCTCGCCTACGCGGCCGACGAGCAGCTCGTCGGCGAGCTGCTGCGCGAGCTCGCCGCGGCCGCCGCCCACCACCGCACCCGGAAGACCGACCCCCGCGGCGACGACGTCGCCCTCGACTGGTCCGGCGCCGCGCTGGATGCGTCCCGGGCCCGGGCTCGGGCGGGGGTGCGCCGCGCGCTGCTGCGGTGGGCCCACCGGCGCCGCCCGGCCGGGGTGCTCCGGCGCCGCCGGGCCGCGCTCGTCGACGAGCTTCCGCGCGACGGCCTGCTCGCCGCCGACCTGTCCTACCGCGCCGCGGCCGAGCTCGGCCGACAGCTGCAGCAGCTCGCCGAGCACACGGTCGCCGGGCGACACCTACTCGAACTGGAGTCCGGTTCATGACCGGGCGGTGGTGGTTGGCCGCCGCCAGCAGCGCGCCGGACGTCGACCAGGTCCGCGACCTGTGGCGCGCGGCGCGGGCGGCGGGTGAGCCGCGGTGGTACCTCTCTCTGATCGCGCGCATCGGCCGGCAGGCCGCCGCCGGGACGTCGAGGGGCCGCTCGTGAGCCGCCGGCGGCCGGCCGTCGAGGGACGGATCGAGCGTCCGGTGCAGCTCGCCCTCGACGGCAGCGCGCAGCCGTACCCGACCACCCCGCCGCCGGTGCGCCGGCGGCCGCGGCGCCGGCCGGTGGTCGAGGACGTCGTCGACCCGGTGCCCGGGCAGCTCGACGCGCTCGACACCGACGGCTCGTGAGCCCGTTCTGCGGCGCCGGCCCGGGCCCCTGTGGTCGGCCGGCCCGCCCGTACCCGTGTGGGCCGCGCTGCGCCGCCCACTCCCCCGCCGCCATCTCCGGCCGCACCGATCCACCGTCCACGCCCAACACCCAAGGGAGGGAACACCGTTGAGCCATCTTGCCCGTGAGTGGGTGTGGGAGTGCTCGGACACGCGCGGCACGGCCCGCCTGGTCCTGCTCGCCCTGGCCGAGCGCGCCGGCGAGTCCTGCGTCGCGTTCGGCTCGACCCGCGCCCTGTCCGAGCGCGTCAACTCCTCCGAGCGAGCCGTGAGCGACGCGATCAAGGCCGCGATCCGGCTCGGCGAGCTGCAACTCGTCGAGGGGCGGCGCGGCCCCTACGGCGCGCGCGTCTACCGCCTGCCCAAGGCCGTCGGCTGGACCCCCGGCACGCCCACCGAGGGGGGTGAAGATTCTTCCGCTCCCGCCGATGGGGGGTGCGAGAACTGCACCCCTGGGGGTGCAGATTCTTCGGGGCGGGGGTGCAGTTCCTGCGGGGCCACCCCCGAAGATTCTGCCCCCCAGAACCAGAGGGAACGAGAAGTAACGGGAGGGAACCAGAGGAGCACGCGCCCGCGCGCGGGCTCTGCGCCTGTGGGTGGTGCTGTTGCGGTCTCTCTGCCTGCCGACTGGCAGCCCGACGACGAACTGCTCGGCTGGGCCGCGGTCGCCGGCCACCTGCAGCGGCTCGGCCCCGACGGCCTCGACCACGCCACGGCGAAGTGGGCGCGGCACCGGGCGACTGCGCCCGCGCGGACCCCCGCGCAGTGGCGCGCCGACTGGCAGCAGTGGATCAGCCGGGAACGCCCGACGAGCCGGCCGCCGTTGCGGGCCGTGCCCGGGGGCGCCTCCCGCCCCTCACAGCCGGCCAACCGGAACGCCGCGCTGTTGCAGGCCGCGCTTGACGACCTGCAGGCCCGCGGGGGTGCCCGATGAACCCCGCCGAGGTGGCCGCGCTGCTCGCCTACGCCGGCGAACTCGACCCCCGCACCGCCAACGCCGACGCCGAGGAAGCCGCGGCGCAGCTGCGCCGGTGGTGCGAGCTGCTGCAGGACGTGCCGGCCGTCGCCGTCGAAGGGTGGGACGCGTCCGCGGTCGTGCGCCGACACATCGCGTCGTCGCCATGGCCGATCATCGCGGCGGACGTCGCCCGGCCGTGGGCTGCGCACCGCCGGGCCCTGCTCGCCCGGCACACCGACCCCCGCCCGGCCGTCGACCCCGACGACGACCGCGCCTACCGGGACGCGATCCGGGAGCAGCGCGCAGCGGTGGCGACGGGGCAGGCCGCGCCGAACAGCACGCGGCAGCTGACCGGCGGGCCGGCCGCTTCGGTGGCCGCCCGGATCGGCCGGGCGTTGCCCGCGGCCGCCGCCGAGCAGCTCGCCGAGTACCGGCCGGTGCGGGCGGCGCGGGAGGCCGCGGCCGCCGCCGGGCGCCCGGATGCGCTGGCCGTCGGGTGCGACTGGTGCCACGCGCCGGCCGGTGAGCCGTGCCGGCGGCGCACCCTCGCGCCCGGCGCACAGGCCGGTACCTGGTCGAGGCGCCGGACCGTCCACCCGACCCGCACCGACAAGGCCGCCGCCGGCCGCCGACAGGAGAGTGCCGCATGAGGTCCCGCCACCGCCCCGGCGCCCGCCACCCGATCCCGACCGCCGCCTACCGGCTCACCGCCACGTGGCCGGGCCGCGACCAACGGCCGGCCCTGTTCGAGACGTCCGACCGCGCTGCCTTCCGGCGGGTGGCGCGCACGCACGCCGCCGCCGGCGCCGTCGTGCTCTGCGAGGAGTCCCTCGGGTACGGCCGGTGGCGCGTGGTCGACCGCCTCGACGGGCCGGCCCTGCTGCGGGCGCAGCGTGAGGCCGAGCTCGCCGCCCGCCGGGTCGAGGCCGAGCAGCTCGCCGAGCGGCGCCGCGAGGAGCAGCGGGCCGTCGAGCTCGCCGCCGTCGAGGCCCTCATGGTGCAGCCACCGATCCCCCGTGACGGCGGCCGCCCGCGGGCCCGAACTGTCGCTCGCGGTAAGGGAATTCGATGATCCTTCCGCCGCGACCGGTCGATGCGCCCCCCATGCGCGCGGGTGTCCGCACCTGCCCTTCCGAAAGGTCACTACCCGTGTCCGTCCTGCCCTCCCGCTACCTCGTGCACGAGACCCGCGCCGAGCGTGCCCTGCCCTTCCCCGTGTCCCTGCCCGTCGTCGCCGAGCTGCTCGACACGGTGCGCGCCGAGCTGCGCGCCGCCGGCCGTCCCGCGTCGGACGCCGAACTGTTCCTCGACCCCATCGAGGGCCGGCTCGTCGTCGCCTACGTCCTCGACCCGCGGGACATCCCGTGAGCGCGGCCCCCGCCGACCGGGCGGACGTCGAGCAGCTGCTGCACCTGGTCGACCGTGCCGCGCGTGGCGCCCTGCCGCCCGGTGAGGCCGAGCTGCTGCGCGAGGGGATCGGCGAACTCGCCCGCTACCGGGAGTGGTGCGCCGAGTGGAGCAGCCGACACCTGCGACTGCGCCGCACCGCCCGGCAGCGCCTGCTCGCCCTGCGCCGCGCGCTGGCCCGGGCGCAGCGCGGCCGGCTCGTCGAGGCCGAGCTCGCCCGCCTGCAGGCCCGCCTCGACGCCGCGGCGCAGCCGGCCGTCGTCGAGCAGGCCGAGTACGAGCAGCTGCTCGCCGCCGAGCTGCTCGGCGGGTGGGCACTCGCCCGTGGCCGCGCCGCCGTCGAGCTCGCCGCGGCCGGCCTGCAGGTCGCCCCCGGCCCCCGCTCCGCCGCCGCGCCCGCCGGCCGACCGGCCACCTAGACCGGGCCCGGGCGCCCCCGTACCACGACAGAGGGGCGCCCGGCCCCACCAACTCACCACCGCACCAACCGACTTGGGAGCGCAACGTGTACCCGTCCACCCGCATCCGTCACGCGGTAGAGCAACTGCGCACCGTGCGCGCACACTGGGGGGCGCTGCTCGTCGCGATCGAGACCGCGCCGGCCCCCGCGTGGCCGCCCGCCCAGCTGTCCACCCACCTCGCCCGGCAGGCCGCCGACGACGTCGAGCTGCTCGTCGACGACCGGGTGCCGCTCACCCTTCGCCAGCACCCCGCCCCCGCCAACCTGCACGCCCTCGACGCCGCGGTGCGCGTCGAGCGGCTCGTGTTCGACACCGCCGACACGCTCGCCGCCGCGGTGCAGCGCCCGATCGAGCGCCGGCCCATCTCCACCCCCGGCCGGCCGGTCGTGTGGGCCCTCGACGAGGCGGACGCGGGCGACCCGCGCCGGTGGCACTACGCGAGCCCGACTGACCCCGGGAGCCGCCGGCACGGCCTGCACTGGGCCGCGCTCTACGTCGAGGGGCGCCTGCTCGACGAGGACACCGAGCCGGAGCAGCGGGCCGGCGCCCACACCCGAGGGCCGGCCCTGTTCGGTCTGCTGCCCGAGCAGCGCGCGCACGAGGTGGTGCGCGTTGCCGGGCAGGCCGAGCGCCTCGTGCTCGGCGCGCTCGGCCTCGACCGCAGCGAGACCCCGGTCGAGGGCCGGCCCTGCCCGTGGTGCGGCGGCGAGCTCACCCTGCACACCGACCCGCGCACCGCCCCGAGCGTCACCTGCTCCACCGGCCGCACCTGCCCCGCCCCCGTCGACCTCGACCGCCGCGGCCGGCGCGCGTGGCATGCGGCCGAGCTCGTCGAGCTGCTCGCCGCCCTCGACCGCCCCGCCACCGGCCGGGCTGCGTGACCCCGGGGGCACGCCCCCGACGGCGGGCCCGGGCTGCTGCCCGGGCCCGCTTTCGTCGCCCCCTTGCCACGATGGACTGTAATCATTACAGTAACCATTACTGCAGCGATTGCAGGGCCGGCCGCTACCCGGCGCCCCACCACCACCAGGGAGAGCACCCCATGCGCTACGCAACCACCCAGCCCGGTGCGGAAGTTCTGCACATTCAGAACGAGAGCGTCACCCGCACCTACTGCAAGCGGACCGCGCTGCACGTCGTCCACCCAGAGACCGCGAACAAGGGGCTGTCCACCGGCGCCCTGCGCGTGTGCAAGAACTGCGACCGCATGCTCGGCGACCGCCGGCGCGCCGCTCGGTCGCTCGCCGATCAGCCCCTGCTCAACCCCCCGGCCGCCCCCGCCCGCAAGCGCCCGGCCGTCGAGCCGACCCTCTTCGACACCCCGACCACGCCCGCGCCGGCCGCCGCCGAGCAGGCGCCCGCCAAGCCGCGCCGTCGTCGACTGGCGCAGCCGGCCGCCCTGCCGGTGGCCGCCAACGCGTTCGAGCAGGCCGTGCTCGGCGTGCACGAGCAGCGCCCGGACCGGTACGCCCTGCAGGTCTGCGAGGACCCGCGCAGCGTCTGCGAGCGCGGCGCCTGCAGCCTGCACTCGACCCGCGCCGTTGGCCGCCTCGACGAGGTGCGCCTCGCCGGTGGCATGTTCCGCCACGCGTGGGCCGCCGCCGAGGACGGGACCCGCATCCCGATCACCGGTCAGCCCGTGCCCGCGGCGGCCGAGCAGGCGCCCGTCGAGGCCCTGCCCGACGGCCCCATGCGCGTCCGGGTGCGGATGGGTATCCCGCGGGCCGAGCTCGACCGGATCAAGGCGCAGGCGGACGCCGCCCGCGCGAAGTTCGAGGCGGAGTCCGCCGCGCGGCGCGCCGCGGAGTGGGCGAAGTACGGCCCGAAGGACGAGGCGCAGCAGGCGCCCGTCGAGGGCACGGTCGTCCTACACCGTGGGGAGGCCCTCGGGGAGGCCCGCGGGTGCCTGCCCAAGCACGCGGACCACCCGGACGTGCGGGCCGCGCTCGACGTCCTCACCAACCACGGCAAGCGGCAGACGCTGCGGCTGGCGGCACTCCGGGGCGACGACGTCGAGGACAACCCGCACGCCGCCGGCGTCGTGGTCGAGCCGCGCGGGGGCGGCCGGGTCGCGCTGTACTGGTACATCGACGGCAAGCACCGCGACGACCAGGGCGAACCGTGGCGGGTGTCGCTGGAGATTCTCCGCGACCGCATGGCGGCCGGCGGGTGGCTGATCGAGGCCGGCACCGTCTACGCCGTGATGGCATGGCGGCCGGACGAGCAGCCCGTCGTCGAGGAGCCGGAGGAGATCGAGCAGGCGCCGCGGTGCCGCGACTGCTCCGGCCGCGGGTGCCACTGGTGCTACTGGACCGGCGAGAACCACCTCAGCTAGGGCCGCGCGCGACCGCCGGCGCCACGGTGCGCCGGCGGATCGGCGAGAGTAGGCAGTGACAGCACGCCGGCCGGTCGAGCAGCAGCTCGGCCGGCCCCACGGAAGGAAGCCGGAGCCGATGCCCGAGCAGGCCGCGCCCCAGTTCAGCTACGAGGACGCCGAGCGCATCCGGCGCGAGTCGGAGCAGCTCGACGAGCAGCTCGCCCGGATCATCGGGGAGGCCCGGGACGCGGGCCGGTCGGCGGCGCAGATCGCGCGCGATCTCCGCTACACCGAAGGCCGGATCTACCAGATTCTCCGCAATCTCCGCACCGCGGCCGAGCAGGCGTGACCGCAGGTCGGCCGGCGCCGCTACAACGCCGACCGACCCCGCGGCCCCAAGGGGCCGCACACCCGACAGAGAGCACCTGTCAGGGGCGCCACCTACCCTACGGCGGTAGGGCCCGGCGCCCGCACCGAGCGCTAGGGAGGCGCCCACCATGACCGAGAAGCCCGACCCCGTCGTCTACGTCAAACGACCGGCCGGGGCACCGATGACCGAGCAGGAGCAGCGGGCCAGCGCCCGCACCTTCGCCGAGAAGCTTGGCGCACTGCTCGACGACCACGACGCCGAGACGGCACTCGCCCGGCTGCGCACGGCACGGGAGCACGCCGCGGCGGGCCGCCCGATCGAGGGGCATCTCGCCGCCCTGGTGATCGAGGCGGCCGTCGACGGCCGCCTGCCCGCCCGGGTGATCGCGGCCGAGCTGGACGTCGCCGAGGACCGGGTGCGCGCGGTGATCGACGGGCACATGCTGTTCGCGTACCGGGTCGACCTGCAAACCGCGGACGGGTGGGATAAGGCGGACTACTCCGAGCTCGTACCCGTCGAGATCGTCGACGCTGACCCGGAGCGCAACGCGCAGCGGTTCGCCGAGGCGACCGTCGAGGAGGTGCTCGCGGACTACGCCGCGGACGAGGACGTGACGGCCGCGCGCGTGCTGGTCTGGCCCGGCCGCCCCGGGCGCGACGCGGACGCCGCCGCGGTCGTCGAGCGGACCCGCAGCTAACCCCTTGCGCCGTTATCGATCTGTGACCTAGAGTTGGAGGCGCTTCCGGCGTGCCCGGAAGCGAACTCCAGACCAGCGGCCCGCCACCATCCCCCCGGTGGCGGGCCGTTCTGCGTGCCCGGGAGGTGATGCCCCGTGCGCGAGCCCATCACCGACCAGGACCGCGAGCAAGTGCGCCGCCTGCACGCCGACGGCCTGTCCCGCAACGCCATCGCGCAGGCCATCGGGCGCAGCAGCTCGACCGTGTCGAAGATCGCCGGCGAGGAAGGGCTCGCCTTCACGGGCGGCGCCCGGACGGCCGCGGCTACCGCGGCCCGGCAGGAAGACCTCGCGGCCCTGCGTCGGGACCTGACGGCCCGGTTGTACCGGCGGGCCGCGGCGAACTTGGACCGGGTCGAGGCCGGCGAGTATGTACGGGTCGAGGTGCTGCCGACCGGCGACACAGTCGACGTCGTCACCGAGCACCCGCCGGCGCAGGACGAGCGCCACCACTCGCAGGCCATCGGCTCCTATCTGACCAGCGCGGCCCGGCTCGCAGAGATCGACGCCGGCACGTCCGGCCACGAGGTCCGTTCGATGCTCGGTGATCTCGCCCGGGGCCTGCGTGCCGCCTTCGCCGACGAGGACGAGGCAGCCGCCGGCGGGGGGTGAGCCATGTCCGCCCCCGCCACCGATCTCCCCCTCTCCCGCAAGCAACTGCGGTCGGTCGCCCGGGCCACCGCCCGCATCAACGTGTGGCACGGCGCGGTGCGCTCCGGCAAGACCGTGGCGAGCCTTCTCGCCCTACTTCTGGCGATTGCAGAGGCGCCGCCGTCCGGCCTGATCATCATCTGCGGCAGGTCACTGCAGACGATCGAACGTAACTGCCTTGAACCGTTGAGCGATCCGGCGCTGTTCGGGCCGGTCGCTGGGCAGGTGCGCCACACCCGCGGCGCCACCACCGCCGTCATCCTCGGGCGCACCGTGCATCTGATCGGCGCGGCGGATTCCCGGGCCGAGGGCCGGCTGCGCGGGCTCACGGCCTACTTGGCGTATGTCGACGAGGCAACGCTGATTCCCGAACCGTTCTGGGTGCAGTTGCTCGCACGACTCAGCGTGGACGGCGCGCGCGTGCTGGCCACCACCAACCCCGACAGCCCGCGGCATTGGCTCAAGGTCGGATACCTCGACCGGGCGGCCGAACTCGACTTGCGCGCTTGGCACTTCGGGCTGCACGACAACCCCTCGTTGCCACCGGCCTACGTCCGGTCGCTGAATGCGGAATATGTCGGCTTGTGGCGCAAACGGATGATCGACGGCGCGTGGGTGATCGCTGAGGGATCGATTTACGACTGCTGGGACGAGCAGCAGCACGTCGTCGACGAGCTGCCGCCCATGGTCCGGTACTGGCTCGGCGTGGACTACGGCACGTCGAATGCCTTCGCCGCGATCCTGCTCGGGTTGGGCGAGGACGGCCGGCTGTACGCGTGCGCGGAGTGGCGATACGACAGTCGACAGAAGCGCCGGCAGATGACCGATGCCCAGTACAGCGCGGCCCTTCGTGGCTGGCTGGCCGGGCTCGGCGTCGACCCCGAGTGGACGTTCGTCGACCCCTCCGCCGCTTCCTTCCTCGCGCAGCTCTGGGAGGACGGGCACCCCGGAGTCGCCCGGGCCAAGAACGAAGTTGTGGACGGCATCCGGTCGACGTCGACCGCGCTCGCGGCCGGTCTGCTGCTCGTGCACCGCTCGTGCGAGGGCCTGCGCGCCGAGCTGCCGGGGTACGTCTGGGACCCGGCCGCAACCGCCGCCGGCGAAGACCGCCCGCTCAAGGTGGCCGATCACAGCTGTGACGCACTGCGGTACGTCGTGCACTCCACCGCCGCCGAGTGGCGCCACCTGGTCCCCGATCTGCTGGTGGAGGAGGTGAGCCCCGATGCCGCTTCCTGAGCCCAACTCTGTTTGGCCGCCTCGCCGTTGGGTGCCCGAGCTCGCCGAGATCGCGATCGATGACGCGTGGTACTCGGGCGACCCGAAGCGGCTCGCCGCGGTCTACCAGGGGCAGACCCGTCGGCGCGACGGCCGGCGCCGCCTGTGGGGGCGCGACCGAGCGTCCACCCCCGACCGGCGCGAGTCCCGCCTGCACATCCCCATGCCGGCCGACGTCGCCCGCCGCTCCGCCGGCCTGCTGATGGGCGAGCCCCCGCGGGTGACCGTCACCGACACCGCCCTACAGGCCCGCCTCGACGAGTTGCTCGGACCGCGCGCCGAGCGGACCCTGCTGGAGGCCGCCGAAGTGTCCGCCGCGCTCGGCGGGGTCTACCTGGTGGCCGCGTGGGACGCCGAGATCGGCCCCCGCCCGCTGCTCACCACCGTGCACCACGACGCCGCCCTGCCCGAGGTCCGATACGGGCACCTGGTCGCCTTGACGTGCTGGGAGGAACTGGAGCGACGCGGCTCGACCGTGCTGCGCCGGCTGGAGAGGCACGAGCGCGGCCGGATCGAGCACGCCCTCTACGAAGGCACCACCGACAACATCGGCCGCCGCGTGCCCCTCACGGACCACCCGACCACGGCCGCGGTCGTCGACAGTCTCGGCCCGTCCGGCGCGATTGAGACCGGCATCCCCGCTCTCACCGCGGCCTACTGGCCCAACATCGGCCCCAACCG
This sequence comes from Kitasatospora sp. NPDC058444, assembly GCF_042721415.1. Taxonomy (NCBI): domain Bacteria; kingdom Bacillati; phylum Actinomycetota; class Actinomycetes; order Kitasatosporales; family Streptomycetaceae; genus Kitasatospora; species Kitasatospora sp. NPDC058444. Next base: position 69,273 of record NZ_JBHXLL010000030.1, read on the forward strand.
TAGCCACCGCGGGTCACCGCTCGGCCGATCCGACCTGCAGGGCCCGGCACGCGACATGTGCGACGCGCTCGACGAGGTGTGGTCGAGCTGGATGCGCGACATCCGGCTCGCCCGCGCCCGCCTCATCGTCCCCGCCGGCTACCTGCGCAACCGCGGCCCCGGCCAAGGCGCAGCGTTCGACGACGACCAGGAAGTCTGGTCGACGCTGGACATCCCGCCGACCGACACGGGCGCCGGCATCACCATGAGCCAGTTCGCCATCCGGGTGGCCGAGCACAAGTCGACGTCCGACGCGCTCGTGCGACAGATCGTCGAGGCCGCCGGCTACAGCCCGAGCACGTTCGGGCTCGACGGCGGTCCACCGGTCACCGCGACGGAGACCCTGGCCCGCGGACACGACAGCATGGTGACCCGCAGGACGAAGATCGGCTACGCGGCCCCGGCCGTCGCCGACATCGTCGAGGCGCTGCTGCAGCTCGACCGCGCGCTCGGCTGGTCCCGCCTCGCCCCGGAACGGCCAGTCGTCGTCTTCGGGGCGGCGGTCGCCCCGGATGCCCAGACACAGGCGCAGACCCTCTCCCTGCTGGGCCAGGCACAGGCCGTCAGCACCGAGACCAAGGTCCGCATGGTCAACCCGGAGTGGGATGCCGATGCGGTCGCCGCCGAGGTGGCCCGCATCCACATGGAGACAGGGCAGGCCGTGCCCGACCCGGCGCCCAGCTTCGGCGGGTAGATGGTCGAGGGGGTGATCGCGCCATGCCGGTCTCCCCCTGGATGGCCGAGGATCTCGCGGACCGTGTGCGGGCCCTGTACGAAGACGCCGAGCAGCGCCTGCTCGGCATCGTCGCCCGGCAGATCGCCGACGGCCTCGAAGCCCCCGGCTGGGCCGTCACCAAACTCGCCGACGTGCAGCCCCTGCGCCGCGCCGCGCAGGGCGTCGTCGACGCGCTCGGCACCGCCATAACCACCGAGGTGCACGACGTCGTCGCCGAGGCTTGGAACAGGGGCGCCCGGTCGGGCCTGGCCGAACTCGGCGCCCTGGCCGACGTCGACGCCGCGCGCATCGCGGAGTCGACCCCGGCCGGCCGCGCGGTCGACCGGCTTGCCATGGAGACGATCGAGCTCGTTACCGCCACCCATCGCGGCATTCTGCGCGGCGTCGAGGACGGATATCGGCAGGTCGTCTCCGAGGTGGCCGCTACGCCGTTGCTCGGCATCGACACCCGCCGCCAGGCAACCCAGCGGGCTATGGAACGCTTCGCCGACCGCGGCCTACGAAGCTTCGTCGACAAGTCCGGCCGGCCCTGGCAGATGACCAGCTACACCGAGATGGCCGTCCGGACGGCCGTGGGCCGGGCCGCCGTCGAGGGGCAGGCCGACCGGCTGCGCGCCGCCGGCGTCGACCTGGTCAAGGTCTCGACCGCGCCGCGCGAGTGCCCGCTCTGCCGTCCCTGGGAGGGCAGAGTGCTCTCGCTCGACGGCCCGGACGGGCCGCGCGAGATCGAGGTCGAGCACGCCGTCGACGACGGCCGCACCGTCCGCGTGCGGGTGGCCGGCAGCGTCGAGCAGGCCCGCCGCGCAGGGCTCCAACACCCCAACTGTCGCCACTCGTTGAGCGCCTACACCCCGGGCGTCACCACCGCGGAGCCGCCGGAGCCGTCCGACGGCACCGGGTACGAGGCAGGCCAGCGGCAGCGCGCGATTGAACGGCAGATCCGCAAGCACAAGCGCCGGGCCGCGGCGGCCGCGACGCCCGAGGCCCGGCAGGTTGCCGAGCAGCGCGTGCGTGACTGGCAGCAGCGGATGCGCGAACACCTCACCGCCCACCCCGACTTGAAGCGGCTCCGCTACCGCGAGGCACCGGGGGCGGGGAACCTTCCCGACCCGCGCCGGCCGCTCAACCCGGATGCGGTCGAGGCCGCCCGGGTGCGCGCCGGCGACCACGTCAGCCCGCGCGAGATGAGCGACGAGCAGCTCGGCGCCGCCCTGCGGCACGGCAGCCTCGACGAGCGCGACCGCGCCCGCATCGAGGCCGAAGCGAACCGCCGCGACGAGCAGGCCCTGCTCGACCGCGTGCGGCCCGGCGGCCGGATGGCCGAGCACCTGGTCGAGTTCAGCGACGACGAGCTCGCCCGCGCGCTGCCGCTACTCAGCGACGCCGACGTGCTGCGGGTGGCGGCCGAGCTGGACCGGCGCGATCTTGACGCCGCCCTGCCCGGAGCCCGCCGCGACTTGATCGCGCTGTCCGAGCGGCAGCTCGCCGAGCGTGCCCGGCACGCTACCGGCGACGAGCTCGCCGCCCTGGCCGCCGAGGCTGACCGGCGGGCCCTGCTCGCCGAGTTGTTCCCAGGCGGCCGGCTGCTGGCGGACCTCTCGCAGGTCGCCGACGACCGCCTCGGGTGGGCGCTGCGCTACGTCGACCCCGCCGGGGCCGAGCGCATCGCCGCCGAGCTCGACCGCCGCTACCCCGCCACCCCGCCGCCGGCCGCCGCCGGACACGGTGTCGAGGCGCAGCTCGCCGACCGGGCCGCCCTCGACGATGCGCTGCGCCCGGGCTCCCGGGTGGACGACTGGTCGTGGGTCGACCAGGCGCCCGACGAACACCCGTGGGACCGCCTTCCGGCGGCCGAGCGGTGGCTCGCCGAACGGGAGTGGGCCGAGACCGGACGAAGGGGCGCGTTCACGGCCAAGCAGGTCCGGCAGATGTACGACGAGTACGTCTATGCGCAGTGGCTCGACGCCGAGGAGTGGTGCCGGGGCGTGTTGTTGACCAAGCGGGCCGAACTCGACGGCGTCGACCCCCTGAGCCTGTTCTCTGGGCCGGCGCACGTCGCCTACGCCCGGGCGTCCGAGGAACTGCGCCGCTACTGGTCCGAAGTGGCGCCCAGAATCACCCTCGCCGAGTACACCGAGCAGCTCACCGGCGTACGGTCCGCCGCCGCCGACACCGCCCGCAAGACCAGTTCGGACGTCTCCAACAAGTTCTAGGGGGTGACGAGTTGGGGTTCCGCGCCGACGTCGTGCGCGCCGCCGCCGCCGGCCGCGATGCGGCCCGCTCCGGACGACCGATCACCGTCTGTCCCCACCCGCATGAGTCCCTGCTGCGCGCGGCGTGGGTGCGCGGCTACGCCGCCGCGCGCCCGATCAGCCGCCCCCTGTCCGATCCTGCATGACCTCATCCCGAAGGGAACCGACGTGAACCTCGCCAACCGTCACTCCGGCACCGTCCACCTGGGCCGGCAGTTCCGGTTCGACCACCTGCCCGAGCACCTGCAGGCCGTCAGCCGACCGTGTCACGAGCTCGCTGCCGACATGATCGCCACGCTTCCCGACGGGCCCGAGCTGACCGCGGGTCTGCGTCTGCTGCTGCAGGCCAAGGACTCGTTCGTTCGGGCCGCCGTCGACGCCGCGTAGGCCACCACACCACATCCAGCAGGGCCCGCACCCGTCCCGGGAGCGGGCCCTTTCCCATGTCCGGAGGGACCCACCCCATGACCACCGCACCCGCCGGCGCCCCCGACACCGGCACGCCGAACAGCGACCCGACCGCCCCGCCCGCTGCCCCGGTCCCCACCGACCCGCCGGCCGCACCGCCCGCAGCACCGCCCGCCCCGGCTGGCCCGACCGCTGAGCAGCTCGCCGACGCCCAGCGCCAGGCGACCGAAGCCGCCGAGCAGCGCGACACGCTGCAGGCCGCCCTCGACGCGATCAACAAGGCCATCAACCCCGACTCCGGCGGCACTGACTCCGACCCGGCACAGCTCGCCGCCGCCGTCGCGGACCGCGACCGGCAGCTCGCCGAGCTCGGCGCCCAGCTCCGCACCGCGCACGTCGAGCTCGCCGCCCACCAGGCCGCCGAGGCAGCCGGCGCCCGCCCCGACCGCCTGCTCAACTCCCGCAGCTTCGCGGCCGCGGTCGCCGACCTCGACCCCACCGACCCGAAGTTCGGCGAGCAGCTCACCACCGCCATCACGGCGGCGGTCGAGGCCGACCCCGAGCTCTACCGCGCCGCCGGCGCCCCTCCGGCCCGCTCCGGCGGCGAGTTCCGCGGCGCCCCCACCACCCGTACCGAACCCGCGTCGCTGCTCGAAGCGATCTCGGCGCGGCTCGCCAAGTAAGGAGGCCGCCCCGTGGCTATCACCCTGGCTGACGCCAAGCTCAACACACAGGACGCCGTCGACCTGCAGGTTATCGACGAGTTCGCCAAGTCGAGTTGGCTGCTCGACAACATGCTCTGGGACACCGCCGTCAACCCCGCCGGCGGCGGCGCGACCCTCAGCTACGGCTACACCCGGCTCGTCGCCGAGCGCGGCGCCGCCTTCCGCCCGCTGAACACCGAGTACGCCAAGGGCCAGGCCAAGCGCCAGCGGTTCAGCGTCGACCTGTCCCCGCTCGGCGGCGCGTTCGAGATCGACCGCACGATCGCCGAGCTCGGCCCGGCCGCATCTGCTGAGGTCAACTTTCAGATGCTGCAGACCATCAAGGCGGCGAACGCGTTCTTCTCCGAACAGGTGATCACCGGGAAGCGGGTCAACACCCCGGGCGCCGAGCAGGGGTTCGACGGCCTCGACCGCGCGCTCGCCGGCTCCGTGACCGAGATGGGCGCCGGCGCCTCCCTGGACTGGACCGGCACCACCCTGGGCGCCGACACGGCCAAGGTGCACGCCGCGCTCGACATCCTCGACGAGTTCCTCGGGCTGCTCGACGGCGTTCCGTCCGCGCTGCTCGGCAACAAGAAGACCATCGCGCGCGTGCGCTCGCTCGCCCGCCGGGCCGGCTACTACAGCCGCACTGAGAACTCGTTCGGGCAGACCGTCGAGGCGTACAACGGGATTCCGTTCGTCGACCTGGGCGCGGTCGCCGGCAGCAACAACCCCGTCATCCCGATCGAGTCGCGCGACGTCGACGGCGCCGGCCCCGGCGGACAGATCACCGGCCTTACCGACATCTACGCCATCCGGCTCGGGATCGACGGATTCCACGGCGTGACGACCACGTCCGGCCGGCTCGTCCGGCAGTGGCTGCCCGACTTCGACCGGGCCGGCGCGGTCAAGGTCGGCGAGGTGGAGCTCGGGCCGGTGGCCACCGTGCTCAAGGCGACCCGGGCGGCCGCTGTACTGCGGAACGTGAAGGTGCAGTGATGCCGTACGCGATCACGTCCCCCGACGGGGACCACGACGAGACGATCGCCGGCGTCCACTTCACCGCCGGCCGGGCGACGGCCGACGAGCTATCGCCCGGTGCGCTGCTGTACTTCCGCCGCCACGGCTACGACGTCGAGCAGCTCGACGACGCCGACGAGCAGGGCCCGACCGGCAACGACCCGTCGGCCCCGCCCACCACCACGAAGGGGCGCAGCCGCGCCAAGGAAGAGACGACGCCGCCCGCGCCGTCCCGGTGATCGGGGGTGGGCATCGTGGCACTCACCTACGCCACCCCCGCACAGCTCGCCGCATGGCTGGGCGCTCCCGCGCCGGCGGACGCCGAGCGGCTGCTCGCCCGCGCGTCCGCCGATGTCGACGCCGCACTGCTCACCGCCTGCTACCCGGTCGACTCCGCCGGCGCCCCCACACGCCCCGAGCACGTCGCCGCGCTGGCCGATGCCGCGTGCGCGCAAGTCGAGTACCAACTCGCCGCGGGAGAGGACGGGACCGGCGCGGCCGCGCGCTGGTCGAGCGTGAGCGCCGGTGTGATCAGCCTCTCGGCGAGCAGCTCGGCACCGGCCGGCGCGCTCGATCTGGCGCCCCGGGCACTGCGGGCTCTGCAGCAGGCCGGGCTCACCGGTCACGGGGTGGGCGCCCCATGGTGACCCGCGTCCCCCGGTGGCTGCTGCGCCACCGCATCGTGATCGAGCCGTACGTCGGAGAGTCCGCGTACGGGCCCGTCTACGGCCCGCCCCACGACGTGCCGGCCCTGGTGTCCGAGGCGGCGCGGCTCGTGCGCGCCCCGGACGGCCGGCAGGTCGTCAGCTCGGCGCAGGTCGTGCTCGACCTCGATACCGACGTGCCGGCCGGCTCCCGGATCACCCTGCCGACCGGCCGCGCAACGGTCCCGATCACCGTCTCGACCGTCGACGCGCCGGGCCTGCCGGTGCCCGCGCACAAGGAGGTGACCTGCGAATGAGTCGCCCCCGTGCCCGGATCGAGTGGACCGGTGACGCTGTCCTGCGGGCCGAGCGCGCCGGCGCCGCGCGCGGCCTGCTCGCCGCCGCCGAGCATGTGCTGCAGAAGTCGCGTGAGGTGGTGCCGATCGAAGAGGGCACGCTCGCGCGCTCCGGCGTCGCCAGCGTCGACGAGCAGCAGCTCGTCGCCGGAGTGTCCTACGACACCCCCTACGCCAGCCGGGTTCACGAGGACCTCAACGCCCGCCACGACGCCGGCCGGACGGCGAAGTACCTCGAACGCCCGGCCGCCGAAGAAGCCGCAGCGGTCGAACAGATCATCGCGGCCGCGGTCCGGCGGGCGCTGCGTGGCTGACGTCCTCGACTCCCTCGCCCGCTACCTGCAGGCCGCCGGCCTGCTCACCTACGACCCCACCGGCGTCAAGGGCGACTGCTTCATCGAGCTCATGCCACCCGCGCCCGACCGCGCGGTGCAGCTCTCCCTCTACGGCGCCGGGGTCCCCGACCCGCTCAACGGATGGGACGAGCGAAGCCTGCAGGTGCGCGTACGGGGCACCGCCGATCCCCGGGTGTCCCGCGCCCGCGCCGAAGCGATCCTCTCCGCGCTGCACGGGCTCGCCGGCATCGAACTGCCCGACGGGCTCTGGCTCGTGCTGTGCATCGCGCAGCAGACCCCCGCCCCGCTCGGCGTCGACGCCGCGGGCCGGCACGAGCACGTCGTGAACTTCCGCCTCGACGTCGAGGCGCTCAACCCCCGACCTACTTAGGAGGTGACCCCATGGCGACTCCCGGAACCCCCCGCCCGATCGACGCCCGCGGCTGGCTCTTCGAGGTGCAGGACCTGACGGCCAGCACCGAGACATGGCTGCGCGTGGGCCTGCTGACGTCCTTCTCTCACTCGCCGGGCGAGAACGAGGAAACCGAGGACATCACCACGTTCGACGACGACGGCCACTACTCGCAGGACATCATGCAGCGCGGCGCGTCCATCTCCCTGGAGTCCAAGTTCGCCGCCGACAAGAGCGGCGCGCGCGACGCCGGGCAGGCGTACGTCGACGAGAAGTGGGTGCCCCGTCTCGGCGCCGAGTCGCACAACCCGGTGCGCTGGCGCCACCGCACCCAAACCGCATGGGTGGTCTGGGACGCCACAGTCAGCCCGGGCGAGCAGGGCGGCGGAACCACCGAGAAGACCAGTTGGAGCGCGACGATCACCCGGTGTGGCAAGCCGTCGACCACCGCGGTTACCCCGCCGCCGGCCGGGGGTGGCTCGTGACCGACGACGAGCTCGACCTCGACCACCAGGACCAGCCCGGCGGGGGGTTCGCGGACTTCGATGCGTTCTTCGCCGAGCAGGCCGCTACCGGGCCTGCAGAAACGTTTCAGCTCTACGGCCGGACCTACCGGCTCCCCGATGCCCTGCCGCTGATGTTCACGCTGCAGATGGAGCGGCTGCAGGCGTCCGACGACCCGGACGACGTGCGCGCGATGCTGCGGACCCTGGTGGGCGAGGATGCCCTCGACCACTGGGCAGCGGCCGGCATGACCGACAAGCAGCTCGGCATCGTGCTCATCTACGCGGCCGCGACCGTGCGCCGGCCCGGCAGCATCACCCTGCAGCGCGCCGCCGAGCTCTACGACCAGCAGAACGCGACCGCGGGAAAAGCCCCGACGCCGCCGGCCCCGAACCGGGCGACCCGCCGGGCGAAGACAGGGCGGCGGCGGGCGGGCTCTGGTCGGCGGTCCTGACGCACTGGGCCGCCGTCGAGGCAGACCTCACCCGCACCTACCACCTCACCGCCGAGCAGATCGTCGCCCTGTCCGAGCGACGGTTCGTGGTCCTGCTCGGCGGGCTCGGCGAAGACTCCCGGTTCCGGGAGCTGTGGGCACGCACCCCCCGCACCGTCTCGACGGCGGCGGAGATCGCCGCGATCACGGGCCTACCCGCCGAGGGCTGAGCGTGGGCTGCAACTGATCGAACACGACGACCTTCCGGCAGCGGATCATCCGCAGTTGGTTGCGCTCGGCGAGGGGGTGAGCCGAGTTGGCGCTCACCGTCGGCGAGCTGCTCGCCACCATCACCGTCGACGACGCCCCGGCCGAGGCTGGGCTGCGCCGCACCGAGCAGGGCATCCGCCGTACCGCGCAGGTCATCGAGGACGAAGCCAGCCGCGCCGGCCAGGCCGCCGGGCGCGAGCTCGGCGAGCAGCTCGCCGAGGAGTCCGAGCGCGGCGCCGAGCGCGCCGGCTCCGGCATCACCAACGCGCTCGGGGCCGTCAAGGGCGCCTTGATCGGCGGCGCGATCGGCGCCGCCCTGATGGCCGGGCTGTCCGAGGCCGTCGAGCAGGACAAGGGAACTGACCTCCTTGCGGCTCGGCTCGGCGCCACCCCGGAGCAGTCCGAGCGGCTCGGCAAGGCGGCCGGGAAGCTGTTCACCGGCGGATACACCGAGTCCGTCGAGGCCGCCAACGAAGCTCTCCAACACCTGTGGCAGCAAGGGCTCGTGCCGGCCGACGCGACGGCCGAGCAGCTGCAGCAAGTCGGCGGCCGCGCGCAGCAGGTCGCCGACATTCTCGGCGAGGAAGTCGGCCCCGTCGCCAAATCCGTTGGGCAAATGCTCAAAACGGGAATGGCCAAGGATGCCAACGAAGCTTTCGACATTCTCGTAAGGGGAACTCAGCTCGGCGCAAATAAAGCCGAAGACCTGCTAGACACTTTCAACGAATACCCGACTCAGTTTCGGGATCTGGGCATTGATGGAAAACAGGCCATGGGCCTTATCCATCAGGGCCTGGAAGCGGGCGCGCGTGATGCCGATGTCGTCGCGGACGCTTTCAAAGAACTAAATATTCGGGTCAAGGATGGCAGCGCTGCCGATGGACTCAAGTCCATTGGCTTGAACGCGGACAAGATGGCCGCCGCTTTCAACAAGGGCGGGCCGGAGGCGAATGCCGCGCTTGATCAGATCATGGATCGGCTGCGGCAGGTCAAGGACCCGTCCGAACGGTCCAAGCTCGCTTTCTCGCTTCTGGGAACTCAGGCCGAGGACCTTTCGAAGGCGCTTTTCTCGCTCGACCCGTCGAGCGCGGTTGCAGGGCTCGGGGCCGTCGACGGCGCGGCCGCCAAGGCGGGCGACACCATGCGGGACAACGCGTCCACCCGGTGGACGCAGTTCACGCGCGGTCTGCAGCAGGGCGCCGTCGAGGTGCTCGGGTCCAAGGTGGTGCCGGCCCTCATGGCGGCCGCCGACTGGGTCGGCACGCTCGGCCAGAAGTACGAGGCCGGCAAGCGGTTCGTGAGCGAGCACAGTCTCGCGTTCAGCATCGCAGCCGGCATCGTGACGGCAGTCCTGCTGCCGACGCTCATCGCGCTTGCGGTGCAGGCCACCGTCACCACCGCTACGACGGTGGCCGGTTGGGCGGCTCAGGGCGCGGCCGCGGTGCGCACCGGCGCAACCTATCTCCTCACCAACGCGGAGATGATCGCGGGTTGGGCGGCGCAGGGCGTCGCGGCCGTTGCGGCCGGCGTCCGGGTGGTCGGGGCATGGGTGCTCATGGGCACACAGAGCCTGCTGCAGGCCGCCCGCATGGCGGCCGCGTGGGTTCTCGCGCTCGGCCCCGTCGGGTGGATCATCGCCGCCGTAGTCGGCCTGGTCGCCCTGGTGATCAGCAATTGGGATGCCGTCAGCAGCGCGACGGCCGCCGCGTGGAATTGGATCGTCGGCTTTGTGAAGTCGGCGGCCGGCTGGCTCGTCGATGTGTTCCTGAATTGGACTTTGATCGGGCTCCTGATCAAGCATTGGGATTCCATCAAGTCGGGCGCCGTCACGGGCTGGAATGCAACCGTGGATTTCGTCCGCGGCATTCCCGGGCGCATCGTCGAGTTCTTCCTGAACTGGACTCTCGTCGGGCTGCTAATACGGCACTGGGATTCGATCCGCTCGGGCGTGGCCGAGAAGGCGTCCGGACTCGTCTCGGACGTCAAGGCGCTGCCCGGCCGCATCGCCGAAGGGCTCGGTAATCTCGGCTCGCTGCTGGTCGACAAGGGGCGCGACATCGTGCGCGGCCTGTGGTCCGGCATTCAGTCCATGGGCGGCTGGCTCAAGGACACCTTGATGGGCTGGGCCAAGAATCTCATTCCGGGCCCGATCGCGAAGGCGTTGGGTATCCACTCGCCGTCGCGCGTGATGGCCCAACGGGTTGGCCGCTGGATTCCCGCCGGCATCGTCTCGGGGATCGAGGGCGCGCAGCCCGAACTCGCCGCCGCTATGCGGGACTTGGTCGAGGTACCGGACACCCCCGCCCTCGCGGCGGCCGCGCGCACGCCGCACCCCGCGGTGGCCGCGCAGCTTCCGACCACCGCCTACAGCACGGCCGGCGCCGGGCCGTCCGGCCCGCTGCTGCACATCGAGCAGTTCAACGCCGGTGGCCAGTCGCCCGAGCAGCTCGCGGCCGCGCTCGGGTGGGAGCTCAAGGTGAGGGGGTGATCCGATGGGCGCGGGCGACCGCGTGCTCGCCCCGGGGCACATCCAGTTCGGCGAGTTCCTGCTCGGCCCCGGCACCCCCTACCGGTGGCGGAAGCTGAGCGGCTGGTCCGACTCCCCCGCGTGGGACTCGGGCACCACCAACCGCCCGGCCGGCCACGGCGCCTACCCGGGTGCCCTCTGGGCGCAGCCGCGCACGATCACGGTCGACGACATCGTGATCCGGGCGCCGGCCGCCCGGATCGGCGCCGTCGTCGGCGCGTTCGAAGCGGGCGCAGCGTCGATCGACGACGAGCTGCCGCTCGTCGTGTGCGTCGACGAGCGCGGCCCGCTGCTGGTGTGGGCGCGGTGCCTGCGGTGGTCGGTGCCCACCGGCCGGGGGTACCGGGTCGGCACCATCACCGGCTGCTCGTTGCAGTTCGAGGCGACCGATCCCCGCCGCTACGGCCTCACCGAGCGGCACGCCGATACCGGCCTGCCGATCGACGAGCAGGGCCTCGACTGGCACCTCGACGCGGCCGCCGAGCGCGGCCTCGACTGGCACCTCGCCACCCCGCCCGGCGGCGTCCCGCCGTCCGAGGACGGGATCACCTTCGGGTCCGGCGGGTCCACCGGCATCATCACCACCACCAACGCCGGTCGGGCCCCCGCGCCCGCGGTGCTGGTGTTCACCGGGCCCGTGGAGCTGCCTTCGCTCGTCGACCTGCGCACCGGCCGGCGGTGGGAGTACGACATCACGCTCGGCCCGGGCGAGCAGCTCGTCGTCGACGGCGCGGCCGGCACGGTCACCCTGTCCGGCTCGTCCCGCATCCACACCGTGACCGACCGCTCGGCCCCCGAGCAGTTCCTCGTCGTCCCCCCAGGCGTCTGCGACTTCGCGTTCGCCGGCGCCCTCGACACCGTCCCGCACTCCGCCGCCCGCGCCGAACTGCGTTGGCGTGACGCCCACTGGTAAGGAGGCACACCGCATGCCCGTGCGCGCCGCGTGGCTCCCGCCCACCGGGCAGACCCGCACCGACACCCGACTCGCCCCCGTCGGCACCATGACCCCGTCCGGGGCGACGACCACCGCCCCCGGGGTGATCCCCGGCGGCACCCCTCTCTCGCTCACCCCTGCCGCCCCGATGCAGGCGCAGCTCGGCGCCGGCCGGGCCGTCCTGCAGGGCACCTCCCTGCAGGGTGCCTACCCGGTGACGCTCACCCTGCCCGAGACGCTCACCTTCGCCCCGGGCCATACGCAGTGGGACCGGGTCGACGTCGTGCTGCTGCACGTCTACGACGGGCTCTACGACCAGAGCGGCAAGGCGCTGGCCGTGGTCGAGGTCCTGCAGGGCACCCCGGCCGCCGATCCCGCGCCGGCGCCGCTTCCCGCGTGCTCGCTGCCGTTGTGGGCGGTGCGGGTGCCGGTGGCTGCGTCCGCCGGTACCGGCGGCATCCCTTGGGCCACGGCCGTTACCGACCTGCGCGTCTACACCGTGGCCGCTGGCGGCGTCCGGCCCGACGCGAGCAGCGACCCGGGCGCCTACGTCGGGCAGCTGCGCGACACCGGCACGCGGGTCGAGCGGTGGTCCGGCGCCGGATGGGTGCCTTACCCGTCCGCGCTCGGCGGCATCGTGCCCAACACCGGTCCTGCTATGGGCAGTTACGTCGGACAGTGGCGCGACGGACCCAACGGGCTGGACCGCTGGGACGGTACGCAGTGGGCGCCGCTTGGCCGTTGGGTGCCGTACACCCCGTTCTGGTCGGGCCTGGACGTTCACGGCGAGGTGACGGCCGGCGGCCGGTACTGCCGGATCGGCCGGCACGTCGACGTCGTCGCGTGGCTCAAGTGGGGCCCTGGCAGCTCGCTCGGGTTCGGGAACATCCGGGTGTCGCTCCCGGTGGCGTCCGCGGACGTCGGGGCGCCGCACGGGTGGCAGGGCACCGGCCGCCACATCGACGCAGAAACGTACTGGCGCGAGCTGATCCCTGTGTTGGACGCCGGCGACGGCGGGGCCCAGGTGCTCGCGGCCGCGTCCGACGGGCAGTGGATGAACCCCGGACAGCTCGGCTACCGGTGGAACCGCGACGGCGCGTCCATGCGCGTGCAGTTCAGCTACGAGACCGCCTAGGGCCGCCGGCCCCGGGCCCCCCGGGGGTGGTCGAGCTGCCGCCTCTCGCCACCCTCTACACCCCGTACCGCGTGCTGATCTGCGACCTTCGCAGCGATCAGCTTCTCGACGTCCTGCCGCTCTGGGGTGTCTCGTTCGACGAGTTCCTCGGGAAGACCGGGTCGCTCCGGGCGACGGTGCACCTGGTCACGGCCGAGCTCGCCGCCCGCGCCCGCGCCGCGCTCATCCCTGGCCGCACCGGGCTGTGGGTCGAGCGCGCCGGCGCGATCTGGTGGGGCGGCATCCTGTGGACCACCAGCCTTGCCAGCGACGAGCACGGCGCGCTCTCGCTCGCCCTGCAGGCCGCCACTTGGGATTCGTACCTCAGTCACAGAATCCTGTTCGACTCCCACCAGGCGACCGCCGTCGATCAGTTCGACATCGTGCGCAACCTCATCTCCTACACAGCGGCGCAGCCCGGGGGCGACATCGGGATCGAGGCCGGCACCGAGCTGTCGGGGGTACGCCGCGACCGGACCTACAGCCGGTACGACCAGCCGTTCATCCGCGACCTGGTCGAGCAGCTCTCACGCGTCGAGCGGGGGTTCGAGTGGCGGATCGCCTCGACCCGCGACCCCGACACCGGTCGGCGGATCAAGCGGCTGCAGCTCGGCCACCCGGTGATCCGGGCCGGCGCCGCCGAGGTGGTGCTCACCCGGCCCGGCCCGATCCTCTCGTACACGTGGCCCGTCGACGCCACCGGCAAGGCGAACACGTGGCAGGCCCGCGGCGCCAGCGTGAACCGCAACCAGACGGCCGACTCGCATCCGCTGCTGTCCCCGCTCGTCACCAGTTCGGCGGACATCGCGGCGGGATGGCCGCGGCTCGACGGTTCCGCGGATTACAGCACGGTCGAGCAGCAGGAGACGCTCGACGCGCACGCCCGCGCGGACGCCGCCGCCCACCTCGCCCCGCAGACCGTGCCTTCGATCACCGTGCGCCTTGACGGCCAGATCAGCCCCGCCCTGCTCGGCGCGACCGCGCGCGTCAAGATCACCGATTTGTGGTGGCCCGAGGGCATGACCGCCCGCCACCGGATCATCGGCATCTCTGTGACGCCACCGGAGCGCGGCCGGCCCGAGTCCGCCCAACTTCTCTTGGAGGCAACCTAGTTGGCTGCGATCCCGCAGGATCTCCTCGACCGCATCCGCACCCTCGAACGCCAGGTGCGCGAGCTCTCCGGCCGGGCACAGACCCGGCCCGCGCTTGACCGCATCCAGCACGGCCCCGTCGTGATCGGCGAGGGCGGCACGCTCACCGTGCAGGACGCCGACGGGACCCCCATGGTCTACATCGGCGACCTCGACATGCCGCGCCCGAACGGCGATCCGCAGTACGGCGTGCTGATCAGCAGGGAAGACGGGTCCCTCGCGCTCGCGATGTTCTCCGGCGGCACCGTTCCGCAGGGCCTCGACATCTACGACAGCCGCGGGAACACCATCTTCACCGAGGACCGGGTAAACGGCGGGCTCGCCGTTCCCTACCTGCACACCCCGTTCTACCCCGATGGGGACCTCGACACGTACGCGCGCACGCAGGCCGACAGCCCCTACTCGCTGTGGACCGCCCCGCACGTCCGCTACCACCCCATGCTCACCGTGGCCGCCTACGCCGCGGCTGACGTCGGCACCACCGGCGCCGTGCAGGTCTTCATCGACGGCCAACCCTGGGGCGAGCAGCACAACCTCAACTCCGGCGACTGGATCTACGTCACCGACGGCCCGAAGCTCTGCCCCGGCAAGTACGGCGACATCAGCCGAGTTGAAATCCGGGCATGGCGCACCGGCGGCGCCGGCTACGTCTACACCTGCGCCGCCGGCGCCATCGGCACACAGACCCGCTAGCACCCCAACTCGACTTCTCCCCAACACCGTTCGCCCCGCGGCCCGCCGGCCCCGGGGCTTTCCCATGTCTGGAGACACCCCTATGTCGTGGTACCCCGGCGCAGAGCGCATGGAGCTGCAGCCCGAGAGCGACGCGCAGCCGGCCATCGTCCCCACGCAGCTCATCGTGCACAGCATCGCGGCCGAGTGGACGCCGCGGCGCATCTATGAGTATTGGCACGACAGCACGAATTTGGAGTCGACGTTCGGGCTCGGCTACGACGGTGAACTCGCGCAGTTCATCGGCACTGAGACGCGCGCCGACGCATCCGCCGCGGCCAACCGCCGGCCGGACGGCACCGGCGCCGTGAGCATCGAGACCGAGTCCAACAGCGAGCACACCGACCCGTGGACGCCCGAGCAGGTCGAGCAGCTCGTCGCCCTGGGCGTCTGGCTCCACCACCAGCACGACATCCCCCTGCGCATCTGCCGCACCCCGGACGACCCCGGCTACGGCTACCACCGGCTGTTCCGGTCGTGGTCGACCACCGGCACGGCCTGCCCCGGCGACGCCCGCGTCGCGCAGTTCCACAGCATCGTGTTCCCCGCGATCGTCGCCCGTGCCAACGGCGCCCCGGAGCCGGGACCGGACCCCTCGCCGGCCCCCGACCCGCAGCCGACCGGCCCCGCCCGCTACCGCGTCACCATCGGCGGGCAGGAGTACGGCTACGGCGCCCACGGACCGCAGGTCCGGCAGGTGGGCGAGGCTCTCGTCGCAGCCGGCTACGGCCAGCACTACACCGTCGGTCCGGACGAGGATTGGCGCGACGCCGACACCGAGAACTACGCCGCGTGGCAGCGCTCCCTCGGGTACAGCGGCAGCGCTGCCGACGGCGTCCCGGGCGAGGAATCCCTGCGCCGCCTGTTCGCCGGCGCGCTGCCGGGCGAGCAGGCCGTCGTCGACCTCGACCAGGTGATCGCCGCCGCCCGCCGCGACCCTGGACTCCCGCAGGGCGGGACCACCTACCCCGACGCCGTCCGGCCGGTCGAGGCCGCGCTCGCCGCCGAGGGCCTGCTCGACGGCCGGTGGACCGGCGACGGCTCGTTCGGCTCGCGCACCGTCTCGGCCTACGCCGCGTGGCAGCGCTCCCTCGGATACCGCGGTACCGCGGCCGACGGCATCCCCGGCCGCGCCTCCCTCGAACAGCTCGGCGCCCGGCACGGCTTCACCGTCCGCTAACTGACCCGCCCGGGGCCGGCCGGCCCCGGGCGCCCACCAACAGGAGGCACCCCCTTGACCGACGCCACCCGACGCACCATCCGCACCGGCCTGCAGGCCCTGCTCGGCCTGCTCGCCGCGCTCCCCCTGCTCGTCTCCACCGCCGGCATCCCGCAGACCCTGCCCGGCATCGCCGTCGCGCTCACCGTGGCCGGCGCGATCACGCGCGTGATGGCGCTCGACGTAGTCGAGCAGCTGCTGCCCGCGTGGCTGCGCACCCCGAAGGACGGCACCACCGAGTGAGCGACCCCACCGGCGCCGGCCGCCTCGACGACATCCTGCTGTGGGCCGGCGCGGTGATCACCCTCTCCGCCGCGCTCGGCCTGCTCTGGCGAGCCACCCGAGGCGCGCGCCGCCTCGCGCAACGCGTCGAGGACGTCGTCGACGACTGGACCGGCGTACCCGACCGCCCCGGCGTCCCCGGCCGACCCGGCGTCATGACCCGGCTCGACAAGATCGAGCACCGGATCGCCGCGGTCGAGCACGAGCTGCACCCCAACTCCGGCAGCTCGCTCCGCGACGCCGTCGACCGCGTCGACCAGCGCACCGCCCACCTCGACCCCCCGTAAACAGCACAGCGCCCCCGGTACCGGCATGATGCCGGTACCGGGGGCGCCTTTGTCGTTGGAGAGGTCAGATGGTGCCGAAGTCTCCGGCGCGGACGGCAGTGACGAAGGATTGCCAAGCGGCAGCAGGGAACACCAGGGCAGGGCCCTCGGGGTCCTTTGAGTCGCGCACAGGGACGGCCCCGGGGAGGCTGTCCGAGACCTCGATGCAGTTGCCACCGCTCCCGTTGCTGTAACTACTCTTCCGCCACCGAGCGGCCGCCTTGTCGGACTGCATCGTTGAACTCCTTCAATACCGCTTCGATCATCGCGCAGGAGTCTCTCGGAGATGCCGCCTGCGCCCTCAGCAGATCGTAGAACGCACGCCGGACCTTCACCTCGTCCGGGTCATCGAAGAGGTAGCCCTCCCGGGATGACTCCTCATAGGCGATGACCTCGCCGTCAGGTTGAGTGAGCAGCGAGAGCGACCCGCCCATCTCGGAGTGTTCCCCCGACGAATACGGCAGAACCTGCACGGTGACATGCGCCAACCGGCTGACGTCAAGCAGTCGTTGCAGTTGAGCCGCCATCACCTGTGGGCCACCGATCGGACGACGGATCGCCCCCTCGTCGAGGATGAACCAGTACCGCGCCTCTGGTTGTGCCCGGTTTAGCCGGTCCTGCCGACGCATTCGGGTGTCGAGCCAATCGCCGATCTCTTCGTCTGCGGCGAACGGTTGACCAGCGCGCAGCACGCGCGATGCAACCTCGAAGGTCTGCAGGAGGCCCGGGATGGTGACCGTGTACTCCTCATGCAGAACCGCCACCTCGGCGAGCTCCATGAACTGTCGCCACCTGTCGGGGAACTGCTCCCGGGCCGCAAGGGGGTACAGCCGACCAAAGTGCCCATCGGTCAAGAACGCCTTGTCGAGCAGCTCGGACAAGTTCGGCGGCGGCTTGGAGATCCCACCCTCGATCCGGGACAGGTAGCCCTTAGAGAACTTGACGATGCTCGCGAGGCTGTCAAGCGACATGTTGCCGTTCATCTCGCGATAGCGCCGGATCTCAGAGCCGTAGAAGTGCCGGGGCGAGAGCTCCGGGGTGAGTTCCCTCGGCTGGAAGGCCACTGCGTCCACCTCCGCATGTTTCGAGTCCGGCTGGAAACACGCCGCACCTAGTCAGCGTACCGCCGCCGCGTCACGCTGGAGGCACAGTCGGTGAAGGAAACCGGAGCGCCAAAACAAGGCGGATACAGAGATATGACGCGCAATCAGATCATCCTCTCGGGCGAGATCGACGGGGCGAAACGTGCCCTCGACACTCCGCTCGGAGACGCCCCCGCGGTGGCCGCGGTGGTGCTCTCCCCCCTGTTCACCGTCAGGGTCGACGAGAGCGCACAGATCACCCCGCCCGAGTACGTGCTCGTTTGCGTCGCCGAGGACGAAAAGGGCGTGCGGTGCGGGGCCACATCCCACGTCATGGGACGGGTCGAAGCGTTCAACGCGTGGGTGACGGAGCACGTGGCTGCCACCAGCCCGGACCACATGTCGTACCGGCTGCAGGCGGACTTGCCTATGGAGGCGATGCCGGTGATGGTCTCGCCCTCGGCGAAGTCGCCGTGACGTCCCTGGTGTCCGCCGTGACCGTAGCGGCGGGTGACCGTCCGCTGCCGGCTCAACACGGTGACGGGGCCGACTGGGCGCCGGGGGTCTGCTGGCTGTACTGCAGGCAGGCCGCGCCCGTGGTGTGGATCGGCTGCGTGACCGCCCCGGGCGGAGTGACCGCGCCCATGACCGCGTGCGCCAGCTGTCTGGCCGAGCTCACCGATCGGGCCTGGCAGTACGCCGGACAGCGGGATACCCCTGTCCGCACCGGGGCCCGGCATGCCCGACCCCGACCGCGCCGCCCCTTCTGGCGCCTGCCCACGCTCGACCGAGAGAGGTACCCGTGACGATGAAGTCCCTGCTCCGCCGGCCGGGTTCTGCGGCGAGCCTCACTCGCAACGCCCCCGGATACGCCGCCAACCTCGCCCGGCTGACCTCGCCGGACGGCTGACCCTTAGACCCGCCCACGTAGGTCACGCTCAGATCCGGGATCTACGTGGGCTACCCGGTACGGCGGTTTGAGCATGGCCGCTGTACCGGCGCGCGCAAACGGGGAAGTCGTGCCCCCCAGATGCGCGCAACTGTGCCCCCTGTCCTGTCCCGCAGTCACAGGACAGGGGGCACGGCCCACGACTCCCGGCGGCGGATGCGCAGAGGTGCCGCAGACCACGCCGGGCGCGCTCCGGGGAAACGAGCCCCGTCGAGCGCTACGCCGCCCCTCTGCCCTGTGCGGGTGCTCTCAGGGCAGAGGGATCGGCCCAAGACTCCCGCCCCGGCCATGCCGGCCGTCCACCATTGCTGAGCCGAGCCGGGGCGGGTTCCACCGCTGAATCCGACCGACTGAGGAGAACCATGGACACGACCGCGAACCAGGACGGATGCATGTGCGGTTGCGGTGCGCCCAGCAACGCGCAGTGCTACCGCTGGGTTCGATAGTGCGGACCGCACACGCCGTACTGCTCAGCGTCGGAGCGTTGGCGGGAATCGGCGTCGCCCGCCTGGTGGTCGGCCACCAGGATCTACACCGTCAACTCGTCCTCGAAGCAGCGAACATGCATCAGCGGCTGATGCAGGACGGCGTGAACCACCCCGAGCGGTATGCCGAGCACCCGACCCTCGGACTGCTTCCCGAACAGGAACGCTCCGCCGCCCTGCACATGAACCGGCTGATCGCACTGCTGTGCGCGAAGTACCAGGCCCGGGTCATGACGGACGACGAACTGCTCGACAACTTGGCAGCTCTGACACATGACCCCTCGGCACGCGCCTACTGGCAGCGGGCGGGCGCCCGCTGGACCAGCGAGACGGCCGTAAGCGCCCCGCGCGTCCGCCAGTTCGGCATGTTCCTCGCGAACACCTTCGATCGCGCGGCAGTCAGGCCGTGACCACCCACACCATCATCCAAGGGGAACCTATGGCACACAGCGACAACCCGCACGACCAGGAACCGCGGCGCCGTCTGGGCTGCGTGACGGTGCTCGACCGGGGGGACACCGGTGCCGTCCTCTTCGTGAAGACGACCTACCGCGACGAGCTCATCCTGCCGGGCGGCGCCGCCCACGCCGGCGAGTCGATCACCCTGGCCGCCGCGCGGGAACTGCGCGAGGAGACCGGCCTGCGCATGGAGCCGACGCACTTCCTGGCGCTCGACCAGGTGCCGGAGAACGAGCAGACCGGCGCGAACGAGGGGCTCAACGTCGTGATCGACGGCGGGACGTTGAGCGCCAAGGAAGCCGACGCGCTGTCCATCCCCGCCAAGGCCCTCAAGGAGATCGAAGCTCTGGTTTGGGTGCGCCCGCGCGACTTCGACGAGCTCGCCCCGTACCAGGCCCGGCGCGTCCGGCAGGCCCTCGACGCCCGCGCGTCCGACCGCCGGCTGCCGCTGTTGTTCTTCGGCGAGCCCGTCGCCTCCTAGCCCACAGACCCCCGTCCCGGTGCTGGACCGGGACGGGTCGCGCCACCGCCCGAAGGCTGTTCCGGGTCGGTGTCCTGGCGCGAAACGGTCCCGCCCGTACGCGCACACCCCCGCAGCGGACGGGCGGGACCTCCCCGACAACCTTCCAGCCCGAGGCCGTCGTGCCTCCCCAGACTCCCGCCCTCCCGGGCGGGCCCTGCGCCGGCAGCAGGACACCACCAACACCCGGCCGCGCAACAACGCCCGGCCACAACACGAAGGGAACAACATCATGACCGCTGTGCCCGTCCCGCACTACAACCCCGAGTCCATGCCCGGCCTCAACTGGGTGAAGTCCAGCCGCAGCAACCGGGACAACCTCGACGACTCCATCGGCCTCGCCGTGACCCCCGACGGTGGGATCGCCATCGGTATCACCACCGACCCGGAGCAGGTGCCGCTGATCGGCACCAGGAACAAGCTGCGCGCGTTCGTCGAGGGCGCCAAGGCCGGCGAGTTCGACGACCTCATCGCCTGATCAATCCGTAGTAACGTCGGCTCCCCGCGGCGGCGCGCAGCCGCGGGGAGCCACCCCGATTGCGCGCTGGAGAACTCGAATGTCCGCACTGCGTCGACTGGTTGGCGATCCGGACCAGTTCCTCACCCGGTGGCCCGACCGCCCCACCGTCTACACGGTGAACCGCGACCAGCTCGCCGAGCTGTTCGACCGCAGCGCCGCCCGACGCATCGTCACCGACCCGACCATGCGCCCGTTCGACCTCGGCATGGTTCGAGACGGCGCGCCCACCCCGACACAGCCGGACGCCGACCACCCCACCGACACGTTGGTGCTCAACGGCCTCCACCTCACGTGGCCGCCGCTCCAAAACGCCGCCCGCCAACTCGGTTCGCAACTCGGCCACCCGATCACCGCGAACGTGTACCTCACCCCGCCGGCCTCGACCGGCTACGACTTTCACTGGGACACCCATCACGTCTTCCTCGCCCAAGTCGAGGGGACGAAGGTGTGGAAGCTACATCCCCCGGTGTTCGTCGACCCGCTCGAACAGCACCGATGGACCGCCGTTGGATTCACCCCCGAGGAACTCGACCGGGTCAAACGCGACTCCGAGACGATCGCTCTCACGGCCGGCCAGACCCTGTTTATCCCGCGCGGCTGGGTCCACGCTGGCAGCACCACCGAGGACGAACACTCCCTGCACATCACCCTCGGAGTGCAACTGCTCACCCTGCACTGGGTAGTGCAGCAACTCGTCGGCCAGGCCGCCAACGACCTCGACGTGAGGGCGGCGCTCCCGCCGACGCTCGGCGCGTACCCGATCGAGAGCGTTATCGAGAACGCCCGGACGGCGCTCCGCAGCTACCTCGACGCACTCGACCTCGACAAGGTCGGCCCGGCCATCCAGAACGGCCGGGAACTTGCCGTACTGCGGGCGTACCGCTGACCGGGCCATCGTCGGTGACCCGCGGCCGTCACCGACGCACGTGCAACCGTTGCGGCGCGGAAGCACCCCGCTTCTACGACCACGAGAGCCGACAGAACTGGTGCGCCGACTGCCTCGCCAAAACCCTGCTCGTCGGCCGGTGCTACTGGTGCAAGCGTGCCGAACCGACGATCCGGGACCTCGACACCGGATACGCATGGTGTACCGGCTGCGCCACCGACACCGTTCTCAAGGGTGACCCGATCGATCATTACGAGGAACTCACTCCCGAAGGCGCCGAGTACACGCGACTGCTGCTCTCCAAGGGGCAGCGCCGTACCAACCCCGGCGATGAAGACTGACGGCACCACCGAGTCGGCCGGAATCGGCCCCGCAAGCTGACAGGCGGGCGGGGCCTACTTCTCCTCGCCGAGCGCACCCGTGATGAAGCTTCCCATGCCGTGCTCGGTGCGAACGACGCCGAGCCGGCGCAGTTCCGCCATCGCCTTGCCCATGGTCACCCGAGTGACCCCGAACTCGATCTCAAGATCGGTTGCCGTGATCCGCTGGCCCGGCACGTAGAGACCGCGCGCAACCCGGTCGCGCACCTCTGCAACGATCTGCGGCCACTTCGGGCGGCTGGCATCGAACTGAAACACAGGAGGACCGTACACGCGGGGAGTCGAACATACCGTGACGAACCATGTAGATGTCTGTAGACACCTATAGCGAACCCCTGTACTTTCAGGCACAAGAAAGCCCCGAGGCCGCGCGAACGGCCCCAGGGCAGAGTCAACAGCTATTGGGAGCTGCGACGTGCGACACCTTACCGCCCTGCTCGAATTCCTCAGGACGATTCTCGCCACCGGCACCGGCCGCCGCGGACGACCGTCCCCCCTCGCCCCGATCCGCCTCGGAATCCTCTCCCTGCTCACTCGCGCCATCGAGACACAGCGCGAAGCCGCTTCCGAGGCGCAGCACCAGCCCGCACGCGAACCGATCCGACCGAAGATCACCGGACAGTACTGCGCCCCGTGGGCGCAGCGAGCGAACCCGTGGGCTCAGCAAGAGGTTCTGTATCAGGGGCCGACCGTTCGGCCGTTCATCGACCGTGACGGGTGGCGGGCCGAGCTCGACGAGATCGAGCGCCAGTACTTGCGTCAAGAAGCACTGCTAGCGGCCGCCGAGGGCCGGCCGGACACCGGTTACAGCTACCCGGGTGCACACGCCCTCGGGGCGGTGGCGTAATGGCCCCGGCGACCACCACAAGGCCGAAGTGCGGCGCCCTGCGTCGCCCCCTGACTTCCCCCTGCATGCTCGACCCGTTCCACCGGAACAACCACGCGAACGCCCTCGGCGAGGACTGGCCCCGCATCGGCCCGATCTACTGCACCCGGTGCAAGCGGGAAGCCACCAGCCCAGCTCTTGTAGGCCACCAGGAAGCCGCGAGCGGCCCCGGGTACTCCATCTGGGCATGCTCGCCGAGCTGCCCCGAGTAGGGCCTCGCAAGCGGCCCCCCGCCCGGAACCCGGGTGGGGGGCCGCTTGCTGTTCCGCTGCCGTGGCCAGTGCCGCACCGATCACGTTCCCACAGGTCAGGCTGCGAGTGTTTCAGAGACGTTGTTCCACATCAGGGTGGCGACCCGGTCGTCCCCGGTCACCCCCAGCTCGTCGCGCAGCGCGCACGCGAGCTGCGCCGCCCGCGCGCCGACCTCGGCGTAGCTGCGGACGACCGGCCCGGTGCCGTCCCAGGTGGTCACGGTCGAGCGGCCGTGGATCGTGGACCCGTGCTCCAGGATTCGGGCGACGGTGAGCGGTACGTCCTGCATCGTGCTGAACACGGGTCCTCCTCGACCTGAGGGCACTGGGGGCTGCTCCTGCGGCACCTACCGGGCGGTAATGCGCGCGGACGTGCCCGATTGTGCCGCCCCCACCCCCCGCTGTCAGCATCCCGACCCCGTTGCACGGATCACGGATGCGTCCCGGTTCCGCCCTCCGGCCCCGCGAGGGCGGGGAGTCGTCGGCAGCCCATCGGCCGCCGGGGCCCGGTGGCCGGCGGTCAGGGGAGGTCGGGGCGGGTGAGGCGGAGGGAGTTGGCGGGGTCGGGGGCGTAGGCGGGGTCGAGGGTCCAGCCGTGTTCGGTGGCGAGGCGAAGGGCCTGCTGGGCGCCGGCACCGCGGTAGGTGGCGCGGTTGAGCCGGATGCGGTGCACCGGGGTGGTGCCGGGGGTGCGGGCGGCGGCGGCGCGGAGGCGGGTGGCGTCGCGTTCGAGGATGCGGCGGATGTGGCGGTCCCAGGCGGCGGGGCTGTCGGTGAACTCGGCGCGGAAGGCGCGCGGGCCGACGGTCCAGCGGGCGCCCCAGCGGTCCCAGTGGTCGGGCTCGGGGCGGCTCACCCAGCAGGTGAGCAGGCCGTACACCGGGACGTAGAGGATCTGGAGCAGGAAGACGAACGGCAGCAGCGGCGCGAAGCGGACCGGCTGCGGGCCCCACGGGGTGCCCGGGGCGGCGGGCGGGTCCTGCGGGGAGGGGGCGTTCAGGGCGGCCGGGGCGGGGAAGTGGCGGGCGAGCCGGACGTGTCCGGCGTCCGTCCCGGCCGCCACGCCGTGCCAGCCGTGCCGCTCCGCGAGCCGGACCACCCCGGCCGCGCCGAGCCCGCGGTAGAGCCGCAGCGGGAGGCGGATCTGCACCACCCGGCCGAGGTCGGCCTGCACCTCGCCGTCGCCGGCCGCGTGGGCCGCCTCGGCGGCGGCGATCCGGCGCGCCAGGATCGGGGCGACGTAGCGCTCCCAGTGCTCCGGCCGGCCGGACAGCTCGGCCCGCAGCCGGCGCGGCGGGACGAAGCTGCGGTTGACCTTCAGCCAGCCGTCGGAGCTGGGGCCGCTCCCGTTGTAGTCCGCGAAGATCAGGACGACGAAGAGCAGCACCAGGCCGAGGACCCAGAGCGGGGCGTAGATCCACTGGAGGAGGAACTGGAGCAGCACGGCCGCCCGGTTGCGGCGCGGCGCCGGGCCCGGGAAGCCGCCGGGGCGGGCGGCGGCGTACAGCGGTCGGGGAGCAGGGGGCTGGGGCTGGGGCTGGGCCGGGTACGGCTGCGGCTGCGGCGGTGGCGCCGGCTGCGCGTACGGGTTCTGTTCGTACGGGTTCTGCCCGTACGGCGCCTGCCCGTACGGCGCCTGTCCGTACGGGACCTGCGGCGGCGGCGCGCCGTACCCGCCGGTGCCGCCGTACCCCTGACCGTTCGCCATGCCGTTCCCCCCGTGCTGGATCGAGGGGCCACCCTACCGGCAGGTCTCAGTGGGCGGTCGGGCCGTCCACGTGGTTGCGGTCGACGGTGAGGGTGGCGCCGCCGAAGGTCTCCTCGATGTTCCCGTGGTACTGGTGGACGCGCTGGTGGAGGCTCCAGAGGTCGGGGGCGAGGCCGCCGGAGCCGTCGGTGTCGGCCTGGTCGTCCCAGCGGGCGTACCAGAGCGCGTCGGGCATCGGGGAGCTGCCGGCCCGGGCGGCGGCGGCGAGGTCGGCGATGCCGGAGTCGAGGCTGGAGTAGAAGCCCGAGCGGTAGCCGGCGGCGTGCAGGCCGGCGGTCCAGCCGAGGGTGAAGTCGACCACGGCCTGGCCGCAGACCGGGTCGCGCGGCGGGTAGGCCTCGATGTCCAGGTAGACCGGGCTGCCCTCGGCGAGCCCGAGCGCGCGCAGGGCCCGGGCGGCCTCGTCCGCCTCCGCCCGGCCCTGTTCGGCGGCCTTCGCCGGGTCGATCCGCTGGGGCTTGTGGCCCGGGTCGGCGCACGGCGCCTGCAGTCCGACGTGCACCGGCAGGAACCGCCAGCCCAGCGCCCGCGCCTGGCGCACCCATTCGGCGGTGAGCCGGGGCTGCTCGCAGCCGCGCTGGGAGCCGCTGGTGTAGATGCCGACCGCCCCGTACGGGGAGGCCTCGCGCCACGCCTTCAGGGTGCCGAGCGACGGCGCGGTGCAGGCGTCGAAGGCGGGGCCGCTCCAGGTGTCGTGGTCCCGGGGCGGGCCGGCCCGGTCGGGCAGCTTGACGGGCCGGATGCGCGGGGCGGCGACGGCGGCCGGGACGGCGGCTTCGGCGTTCACGCCCGTCCCGTCGGTGGCCGACAGGAGCGCGAGGGCGGCGGCGAGGACGGCGGCGGGGCGGAGATAGCGCACCCCGCCTTGATACTGACGGACCGTCGGAGGCCTGCGGCAACCACGCCGCAGCGCCCGCGCGAGTCCACCCTTTCGGCCGTACCCGTCCGCATCCGTCCCGTTTTTTGTAACGAGCTTGCCCGTTCATCACTCCTTACGGCAAACTCACGAACATGCCCACCTCCCATACCAGCGAAACCCCCGCCGCCTCGTCCTCGGCCGCCGCCGTCGCCGAGGCCCTTGCCATGCCGCCCGCCCCCAAGGGCGAGCCTGCCGGCGAGCGGGGAAGCTGGCGACGAGGTGGGGCGTCCGGCCCCGCGGCGCCACCCGAGGTCCACCCCGGCCGATCGACCGGCCGGTTCGGCAAGATCCTGCGGCGCCCGGAGCGGATCCCGGCGCCGCTTCTCTGTCTGACCGCGATGTTCCTGGTGCAGACCGGCATCGCCCTGTCCAAGCCGCTGTTCGGCCCGCTCGGCGTCAGCGGCACGACCTTCCTGCGGCTCGGCTTCGCCGCCGTCATCCTGCTCGCCGTCACCCGGCCGCAGCTGCGCGACAAGCGCCCGCGCGACCTCGCCGCGGCCGCGCTGCTCGGCATGGCCTCGGCCGGGATGACCTTCCTGTTCGCCGGGGCGATCGACCGGCTGCCGATGGGCACCGCCGCCACCATCGAGTTCCTCGGCCCGCTCACGGTCGCCCTGGTCTTCGCCCGGCGCGCCAGCCACCTGCTCTGGGCGCTGCTCGCGGCCGCGGGCGTGGTGCTGCTGACCCTGCTCGGCGAGGGGGACGGCGGCGGGTCGCTCGACCCGGTCGGCCTGCTGTACGCCTTCGGGGCGGCCGCCTGCTACGCCCTGTACATCCTGTTCACCGACAAGGTCGGCGCGACCTTCCAGGGCTTCCAGGGCCTCGCGGTGTCGATGACGGTCGGCGCGCTGACGCTGGCGCCGTTCGGGCTCGGCCCGGCCTGGGACGGGCTGACCGCGCCCGGCGCCTCGCCGCTGGCGCTGCTCGCCGCGGTGGCCGGGGTGTCGCTGCTGCTGCCGGTGATCCCGTACGCGCTGGAGATGACCGCGCTGCGACGCATGCCGCAGCGGGTGTTCAGCGTGCTGGTCAGCCTGGAGCCGGCGGTCAGCGCGCTGGTCGGGCTGGTGGTGCTGGGCCAGCTGCTGGGCGTGCCGCAGCTGGCCGGGATCGGCTGCGTGGTCGCGGCCAGCGTGGGCGCCACGCTGACCGGGCGGCGATAGCCGCGCGGGGCCGGGGCGGGTGCGCCGGGGTGCCTGCTCCGGGAGGCCTTCGCGGCGGACGCCTCAGGGCCAGAGCAGGGTGCGCGACCACTCCGGGCAGCTGACCGGACCGGTCCGGGTGTAGCGCAGCCGGATGTGCCGGCGCTGGGCGTCGCCCTGCCAGAACTCCACCTCGTGCGCCCACAGGGTGTAGACCGCGTGCCCGGGCGCGACCGCGTCCGGGTGGGTCTCCAGCCGGCGGCGGGCGGCTCCCACCGCCTCGTCGTACTCGTCGAAGGAGCCCAGCGGCTCGCTCTGCCGCCCGACCAGTGCGCCGACCCGGGCGGCGGGCGAGCGGGTGGCGAACTCGGCGGCGGCGACCAGGTCGGCGGCCCGCTCGACGGTGCCGCGCACCCGGACCTGGCGGCCCAGCTGCGGCCAGTAGACGGTCAGCGCGGCGGCCGGGTGGCCGGCGAGCTGACGGCCCTTGGGGCTGTCGGCGGCCGCGGAGAAGTTCCATCCGGTGCCGGCCGCGTCGACGTCGCGCAGCACCAGCACCCGGGCGTCCGGCATGCCGTCGGCGTCGACGGTCGAGAGGGTGAAGGCCTGCGGGTCCAGCACCCCGGCGTGCAGCGCGGTGGCGAGCCAGTCCACGAACAGCGGGCCCGGCTCGGCGGGGGCGGCCTCGTGGTCGAAGGAGGGCAGCGGGCGGGCCATCGGCGGACGGCCGAGCAGCAGTTCGGGAACGGACCCGGGACCGGACCGGTGCTCGTGGACCGGCTCGGGGGACGGCTCCGGGCGCGCGTTCGCCGCGTTCACCGCGTTCGCCGCGGGCTCCGAACCGGGCTCCGGTGCGGGCCTGGCCTCGCCCGGGCCCGTCAGGCCCTCCTCCTCCGCCGCCATCGCGCACCCTTCCTTCCGATTGCCGCGGTCGCCACCCCGGCCGGGCCGGTCCTTCCGGGCCCGGGCACGTGGTGCGCTGTCGGAGCGCAACCGTACCGCCGTGGACCGACGGCTCCGGGCGCGGGCCCTCCGTGGACGGATCCGGGCCGGTCGGCGGGCGGTTCCGGGGTCGTCACGCCGGGCGGCACGGGCCGGTCGGCGGGGATTCCGGGGCCGGCGCGGGGCGCTCCGACGCCGGACGCACTCGTGGGCGGTGCCGATGGCGGCACCGCCCACGAGACCGGTTTCGCGGTGACCCTTTCCGCCTGCCGGTCGAATGCGTTGTTCCCTCTGGTGTGCTGCGTTGGTGCTGTGCTGCGTTGGTGCTGTGGTGCGTCGGTGCTGTGCTGCGTCGGCGTCGGTTCCGACCGCTCCGACCCGGTCCGGGCCCGTCCGCGGCTGCTCAGCTCAGCCGCGGCCACCCACGTCCGGCGCCCCCGCCTTCCGTGGTGCCCGGTGCCGTCTCTCGGCGGTGCGACCGATCGACCGACCGACCGATCGATCGACCGACCGGCCGTGCGACCGGCCGTGCGACCGGTCAGTTGAAGGTCGGGGCGACGACGACGTTGACGTCCTTGTTGCCCTGACCTCCCTGGACGTTCCCGGCGTTGTCCTTCACCGCGATGGTGTTGTCCTGGTTCGAGCCGCCGGAACCGGTGGCGGTCTGCTGGGTGGAGACGTAGTTGCCGTCGACCCCGCCGAACACGTTGCCCGAACCGGTGTCGGAGACCACCCCGGCGTTGGAGCCGCCCTCGGCGCCCGCCCCCTCGTCGGCGGCGGCAGCACCGGCACCGGCCAGCAGCAGACCGGCCGCGAGTGGGCCGGCGAACAGAAGCCCGGCTGTTCGCCGGGTGGGGATGCGAGCCATGAATGCCTCCGAAGAGCTGTTCATCGTGCAGTGGTCGATCAGGGTGCGCAAGGTTCGTCGACCGGACGAACACCTGCGGGCTGCGACGCCGGAAGACAGCCTTCCGCAACAAATCGACAAAGCACCAGCTCACGCCGTGGATTTCCCCCGTTAGCGTGATATCCAGCCGAGCCGCGCATGACGCCCGGGAAACCGGACAGCGCGCCGACACACCTCATCTGACCTGGGACTTCACCCGAACGGTCAGCGATCATGGCGCCTCGGGGAGCGGCGCGACGACGTCACACGATCCGCCGGTCGCACCACCCCGGCGCGCACGGACCCGTGAATGCGCCCCTGAAAAGTTCGATCACCCTTCCATGTCGACTTTTCCCCGCCATTCACCGACCATCGGAACGTCACACCACGACGGCACGAGTGAAAGCCCCGCCGGATCCGGGGAGATGACTCCGTGGAAATCAGATCATCTTGCCGGGATTCAGAATTCCCAGCGGATCGAAGACCGCCTTCAGCTGCCGCTGGAGGTCCAGCGCCACCGGGCCCAGCTCACGGGCCAGCCAGTCCCGCTTCAGCAGCCCCACCCCGTGCTCCCCGGTGATCGTGCCGCCCAGCTCCAGGCCGAGCGCCATGATCTCGTCGAAGGAGCGCTGGGCGCGGGCCGTCTGCTCCTCGTCCGAGGCGTCGAAGATGACGATCGGATGGGTGTTGCCGTCCCCGGCATGACTGACCACCCCGATGGTCAACCCGTGCCGCTCGGCGATCACCGCGACACCGTTCAGCATCTCCGCCAGCCGGGAACGCGGCACGGCCACGTCGTCGATCATCGTGGTGCCCAACCGGTCCAGCGCGGGCAGGGCCATCCGCCGGGCACCCAGCAGCATGTCGGACTCCGCCTCGCTGTCGGCCGGGACCACCTCGGTCGCCCCGGCCTCCCGGCACAGCTGCGCGACCCGCTCCAGCTCGGCCACCCGGTCCGGCCCGTCGAAGGCCACCAGCAGCAGCGCCTGGGTGGACTCCGGCAGGCCGATCCGACCCAACTCGTTGACGGCCCGCACCGAGACCGCGTCCATCAGCTCCATCAGCGACGGGGTCAGCCCCCGCGCCATCACCTCGCAGACCGCCGCCCCGGCCGCGTCCGCGCTCGGGAACTCCGCCGCCAGGGCCAACTGGGGAGCGGGCGCGGGCCGCAGCGACAGGACCGCCCGGACCACCACCCCGAGCGTCCCCTCCGAGCCGACGAACAGCCTGGTCAGGTCGTACCCGGCCACGCCCTTCGCCGTCCGGCGACCGGTGGACAGCAGCCGCCCGTCCGCCAGCACCACGTCCAGCCCGAGCACGTACTCGCTGGTCACGCCGTACTTCACGCAGCAGAGCCCGCCCGCCCCGGTGCCGATGTTGCCGCCGATCGTGCAGGACTCCCAGCTGGACGGGTCCGGCGGATACGAGAGCCCCAACTCCTCGACGGCACGGGAGAGTTCGGCGTTCACCACACCGGGCTCGACCACCGCGATCCGGTTCACCGGATCGATCTCCAGGATCCGGTTCAGCTTCACCAGCGACAGCACGACGCAGCCGTCCACCGCGTTCGCCGCGCCCGAGAGCCCGGTCCGGGCTCCCTGCGGCACCACCGGGACGCGCAGCTCGGTCGCGGTGCGCAGCACGTGCTGCACCTGCTCGACCGTCTCCGGGAACACCACCACCGCGGGCTGCCCGGCCGCGCAGAAGCCCGCCATGTCGTGGCGGTACGCGGCGGTCACGTCCGGGTCCACCACGACGGCCCCGTCCGGGAGGCCCTGCGCCAGTCGGTCCGTCAGATCACTCATCGCCGCCTCCACTCGCCGCCCGCCTCCACCTCCGCACTCTGCCCGGACGGCAGGAGCCGGGCAAGTGGGCCGAGGGGCGGGCGGGGAGTCGAGGCGGACAGGCGGGAAAGGGGCGCCGCCCGGACGGCACCAGCCCTGGCAACATGCGCCAGGGCGCGGCCGGCGTCGGTGCGCCGGCGGCGGCCATGCCGGGCGACGCCAGGACCCTCGACCCGGTCGAGGGCGAGCGCGGCTAGCGCCGGACCACCGGCTCCTGCAGCTCGGTGACCCACCCGGCCTGGTCATCCGGGCACTCCAGGTACAGCTCGCGGGCGTAGCCGGCCGAGCGGTAGCCGTTCTCCTCGATGAACCGGGCCAGTTCCTGGCTGGTGCCCAGCACCTCGTCCATCGGGCCGCGGTGCACGATCGTCGCCGCCTCCTCGATCGGCGGCAGGTCGAGCAGCTCGACACCGTGCTCGCCCGGCCGCACCGACGGGCCGACCGGGACGGCCACCAGGACCAGCACCGCGCCGTTGCCCTCCGGCGCGTCCTGGTAGCGGGCGACGGACGGGCCGGTCGCCTCGATCCCGGCCTCGTCCAGCCTCCGGCAGAGCTCGGTGAACAGCGGCCCGATCACCGGCCCGATGTCCTCCGGCTCGTAACTCGCGGCCACACCGGCCAGTTGGGCCACCCGGACGGACGGCACCCGCTTCACCACGACATCGTGTGCGGACATGGTCCCCTCACTTTCGATCGTCCGGAGCCTCGCCTCCACCCGGGCCAGCCGCAGCTCGTCGGCGGCGATCGCCTCGGCGAGCTGGGCACGCCGCAGCCGCAGCATCCCGCGCAGTTCGGCCGCGTCCACCCGCTCGTCCAGGACGGCCCGCACCTGCTGCAGCGTGAAGCCGAGCTCCTTGAGCGCGATCACCCGGTTGAGCCGGGCGAGTTGGGACGCCTCGTAGAAGCGGTACCCGCTGACCGGGTCCACCCGGGCGGGCCGCAGCAGTCCGATCGCGTCGTAGTGGCGCAGCATCCGCACCGACACCCGGCCGTGGCTGGCGAAGTCTCCGATGTTCAACATGGTGCGACCACTCCATCCCCTGCCACCGTGTCAGGGTCAACCCGACCGCCCGCATCCGTTCCCCGGCCGTTCCCCGGCCGGCGTCCGCACCCGCCCCTCGACCATCCCGGAAAACACCGAGGGCGGGTGCCGAGTGGTCTCGGCACCCGCCCTGAGCAGGTGGTTCTCCTACCGGCGGAGAGCGTGGGATTCGAACCCACGGTACGGGGTCACCGCACGACAGTTTTCAAGACTGTTCCCTTAGGCCGCTCGGGCAGCTCTCCAGGCGGAGGTCAGCCTAACGGGTCCGGCGGGGTTCGGTGCACACGTTTCCGCCGCCCGGGGTCACGACTGCTGGTCGCCCTCGCGCTGGCCGAGGGTGACCTTGGTGTTGAAGGTCTGGCCGTTGCGGGTGTACTCGACGTCGACGGTCTCGCCGGGCTTGTGCGTCCAGATCCGGCTGACCAGGGCCGGGCCGTTGTCGATCGGCACGCCGCCGAGCTTGGTGATGACGTCGCCCGGCTTGAGGCCGGCCTTGTCGGCCGCGCCGCCGGGGGTGACGGCCGGCTGGCCCTGGATGTCCTTGGTCTGGATCTGCGCGCCGTCGCCCTTGTAGTCGTCGTTGCGCAGCACGTCGAGCTTGGCGTAGACCGGCTTGCCGGTCTTGATCAGGGTGTCCGCGACCCACTTGGCCTGGTTGATCGGGATGGCGAAGCCCAGGCCGATGCTGCCGGCCCGGCCGTTGGCGGAGGCGTTGGACTGGATCGCCGAGTTGATGCCGATCACCGCGCCGCCGGAGTCGAGCAGCGGGCCGCCGGAGTTGCCGGGGTTGATCGACGCGTCGGTCTGGAGGGCGTTCATGTACGAGGCCTGCGAGCCGGTCTCGTCGCCGGAGGCCACCGGGCGGTCCTTGGCGCTGATGATGCCGCTGGTGACGGTGGACTCCAGGCCGTACGGCGCGCCGATCGCGACGGTGGCGTCGCCGACGTTGACCTTGTCGGAGTCGGCCAGCGGCAGCGGGGCCAGCTTGCTCTTCGGCGGGTTGTCGATCTTGACCACGGCGACGTCGTAGCCCTCGGCATGGCCCAGCACCGAGGCGCTGTAGGAGGTGCCGTCGGCGAACTTGACGGTCAGTTTGCCGCCGCTGAGGGCCGGCGCGACCACGTGGTTGTTGGTGAGGATGTGGCCCTCGGTGTCGAAGACGAAGCCGGTGCCGGTGCCCGACTCGCCGTTGCCCTGCGCCTTGATGGTGACGACGCTGGGCAGCGCCTTCTGCGCGATGGCGGCGATCGAGCCGGGGGCGGGCTCGTTCTTCTGGGTGTCGCTGGCCTGGACGGTGGTGCTGCGGTGGTCGTTCGCGGAGCTGCTGCTCTCGGCGCGGTCGGCGACGCTCACGCCGAGCGCGCCGCCGGCCACACCGGCGACCAGCGCGACGGCCGCGATCAGGGCCACCAGGCCGCCGCGCTTCTTGCGCGGGCCGCCGGGGCCGGCCGGGCCGCCGAAGTGGTCCGCCGGGTAGCCGAGCGGGCCCGCCGGGCCACCGGGGTAGCCCGCGCCACCGGAGGTGGAGTCGTGGGCGGGGCCCCAGCCGCCGAGCGGCTGGCCGGCCCCGAAGGGGTGGTGGCCGTGCGCGGCGGGGGCGGCGGGCACGGCCGGAGCGGCGCCGTACCCCTCGTGCGCGCCGGCGGCTGGGACGCCGTGGGTCGGGGTGGCGTACGGGTTGCCGGCCGGCGGCAGGGCCGGGGCGGCGGGCGCGGCGGCGGGGGCCACCGGAGCCTGCGGGGCGGGCGGCAGGACCGGCGGCGGCGCGTCGATGTAGCCGGTGGACGGGTCGACGGCCGGCTCCTCGGCGGCGGGCGCGGCAGGCGCCACGGGCGCGGCGGGCGCAGCGGGCGCAGCGGGGGCCTCCGGCGCGGGCACCTTGGTGAAGGCGACGGTGGGCTTGTGCCCACCCTCAGCCGCAGCGGCGTCGGCCGCGACGGCGTCGACGGGCGGCGCCGCCTCAACGGCAGCCGCACCGCCGGCAGCGGCCTCGACGGCGCCCGACTCCGGCTCGGGCACCCGACGGAAGGCCATGGTCGGCTGGTGCCCGCCCTGCGCGGGGCCCTCGGAAGCGGACTCGGCCGCCCCCAGGCCCGCGGGCTGCTCCCCCTGCGGCCCGGTGGGCCCAACCTCGCGCTCGGTGCTCACGGACGACCTCCATAGCTGGCAGAACCAAGGACCATAGTTTTTCGCACTGTCGATTCGATTGCCGTAAGGACCCCTCTGAAGAACTCATAAGAATCCTTAGCCGGCACCGACATCCCACCCACACCCGCACCCACACCCGCACCGCCACCTGCACCGACGCCGGTACCGACGGCCGAGGCTCCCCTCCCCCGCCGGGCGTCCCGCGATGCGGACCGCATGCCCTCGGCCTTGGGTGTTCGCCCCCGTGCCGGTTAGCCTGTCGCTCCAAACTGACACGCGGGAGCTTGGACCCACCAGGCTGAGAGTGCGCATGTCGACCGTACGCCACGCGAGTGACGGACGTTCGAGGGGGCGCTGACCGCCGGAACCTGTCCGGGTAATGCCGGCGTAGGGAGTATCGGCCATGCCGCCTGCTTCGCCATCCTCTTCTTCGGGCGCGAGCGCCGTCCTGGAGCGCCCCGACCACGTCGAAGCGCCGCTGGTGCTGGACACCGAGCCGCCGCGCACGCTCCGCTTCCGGGACCACTTCGCGCTCTGGATGAACCTGGGCGTCAGCCTGATCGGCTTCTCCACCGCCGCCACCGTGCTCGGAGCCCCCGGCAGCGAGCTGTCGCTGGCCGCCGCGGTGACCGCGATCACGGTCGGTACGGCGGTCGGCACCGCCATGCTCGGCGTGGCCTCGCTGATCGGCGCCCGCACCGGCGCCCCCGCGATGGCGAACCTGCGCGGGCTGTTCGGCACCCGGCTGTCGTACCTGCCGACGGTGCTGAACATCGTGCAGTGCATCGGCTGGGGCGTGTTCGAGCTGCTGACCATCTCGGCGGGCGCGCAGACCGTCGGGCACACCACCGGCTACCGCTGGCTGTTCGTGCTGCTGGCGGGCGCGCTGACCACCGCGCTGACCATCTGGCCGCTGGGCTCGATCGCGGTGCTGCGCCGCTTCGTGGCCGGGGCGGTCGCGGTCGCGATGGTGTACTTCACCGTCCAGCTGGGCCGCCAGGGCGTGCCGGACCCGGGGGCGGGCCACTGGCACGGCTTCCTGGGCGCCACGGACGCGATGATCGCCGTGTCGGTCTCCTTCGTCCCGCTGGCCGCCGACTACACCCGGCACTCGCGCACCCCGCGCTCGGCGTTCTGGGGCAGCTTCTCCGGCTACACGATCGCCCAGGTCTGGTGCTACGTCCTCGGCCTGATGGCGCTGCTGCAGTCGGACGGCGACCCGAACCGGATCTTCGACTCCTTCCTCGGGGTCTGGGCCGGCTGGCTGTTCCTGCTGGTGCTGGTGCTGCGCGAGACGGACCAGTCCTTCGCCAACGTCTACTCGACGGCGATGTCGGTGCAGAACCTGCTGCCGAAGGTGGACCGCCGGGTGCTCTCCGGGGCGATCGGCGCGCTGACCACCGTGCTGGCCCTGCAGATCGACGAGTTCACCGACACCTACTACGGCTTCCTCGGCCTGATCGGCTCGGTGTTCGTGCCGCTGCTGGCGGTGCTCGCGGTGGACTACTTCCTCGGCGCCGGCCGGCGCGGCTGGAACCTCTCCGCCGACGCCCCCTCCCGCTGGCTGATGCTGCTGCCGTGGGCGCTGGGCTTCGCGGTCTACCAGTTCATCGCGCCGACCAAGGTGGCCGACTGGTGGGTGGACTTCTGGACCTCCGCCCAGGAGGCGCTGCACTTCACCCCGCAGGAGTGGACCTCCGCCTCGCTGTTCGCCTTCCTGGTGCCCGCCCTGGTCACCTGGGCGCTCACCCCGCTCGCCGGACGCGCCGTCCGGCCCTGAGCGGACCCGCCCTCCCGCGCCGGAGGAACCGGGGCCGGGAGGGCCCCGCGGACCGGAGACGGCCCCACAGGTTGGGGCCGTCTTTGTCCGTGCTTCACCTGCGCCACCTATCGTTGGGCCTGTGACCAGCCCAGACCTGTCCTCGCCGGAGGCGCGCACCGTGTCGTCCGTCCAGGTGATCGCCCACCGCGGTTCCTCCCACGCCCTGCCCGAGCACACCCTCGCGGCCTACCGGCGCGCGCTCGACGAGGGCGCGGACGCGCTGGAGTGCGACGTCCGGGTCACCGCCGACGGCGTGCTGGTCTGCGTGCACGACCGCCGGATCGGCCGGGTCTCCGACGGCCGGGGCACCGTCTCGGCGATGACCCTCGCCGAGCTGGAGGCGTACGACTTTGGCGCCTGGAAGACCGGCCGCCCCAGCGTCGACCCGGAGCTGCGCGGCGTACTGCGGCTGGACCGGCTGCTGGAGCTGGTGGTGGAGTGCGGCCGCCCGGTGGACCTGGCGATCGAGACCAAGCACCCGGTGCGCTTCCGCGGCCGGGTGGAGGCCCAGCTGCTGCGGACGCTGGAGCGGTTCGGGATCGGCGCGACCGGGGACGGCGACCGCCCGTCCGCCCGGATCATGAGCTTCTCCTCGGTCGCCCTGAACCGGGTGGCGGCCGCGGCGCCGCAGTACCGGCGGGTCTTCCTGTTCGAGCGGACCCTGCCCCTGCTCGGCCGGCTGCGCGAGGGTTCGCCGCTGCCGGGCGGGGCCCGGATCGCCGGCCCGGGCATCGAGCTGGTGCGGGCCCGCCCGCAGCTGGTGACCCGGCTGCGCGAGCTCGGGCACGAGGTGCACGTGTGGACGGTGGACGAGCCGGCCGACGTCGAGCTCTGCCTGGAGCTCGGGGTGTCCGCGATCATCACCAACCGGCCCGCGGAGGTGCTGGCGCAGCTCGGCCGGTGATCCGCCGACGCACCGCCGGCCGCTCCCGACGCCGTTCCGATCACCCCGTTCCGATCACCCCGATCCGATCACTCTGGTCGGCAGTCAAACCTTCCTTGCTCGAAATTGCCGGAATTCTTGCACCCGGGCGACAGAGGGTGAGCACGGAATGACCTGATGTCGACCGTCGGTCGCCGCACTCGAAATGGCCGCGCGGGATCGTCCGGTGCTCGTTTCCGACGCATTACCAAGGGGCATCTCTCCCTCGGCATACGCTGAAGGAGGTCCGGGGGTGGCGTTGATGGTGGCGCGTGAAGTGCCGACTTCATCGACCATGGCAGTGCCGCACGGCCCAGCGAGTGTCGGGGTCGCACGGCGCCGACTGCGTCGAGATCTGGGTGACCGGCAGATACCGGAACCGGTCATCGATGATGCTGTTCTGATCCTTTCCGAGCTGTTGAGCAACGCCTGTCGGTACGCCCGTCCGCTCGGCCCGCTGCCGGCCCTGGGCCGCAGCGCCCGGGCCGAGGTGCTCGGGCAGGTGCTGGTCGGCGTCCCGTCCGGGACGCACGCCGCGCGGGGCGGCCGGGAGTCCGCCGAGGGCTCCGAGGAGCCGGGCGGCGGAGTG
The DNA here is from genome assembly GCF_042721415.1 of Kitasatospora sp. NPDC058444. NCBI lineage: Bacteria > Bacillati > Actinomycetota > Actinomycetes > Kitasatosporales > Streptomycetaceae > Kitasatospora > Kitasatospora sp. NPDC058444. Next base: position 106,173 of record NZ_JBHXLL010000030.1, read on the forward strand.
CTGGTCCGCTGGCAGATGCACGCCGACGGGGTGCTCACCCTGGAGGTCACGGACGGCGGGGCGGCCACCCGGCCGCTGCCCGCGAGTCCCTCGCTGACCTCGCGCGGCGGCCGCGGCCTGAGCATCGTCGACCAGTTGGCCAGCGACTGGGGCGTGCGCGACGCCCCCGGCGAGGTCACGGTCTGGGCGGCGCTGCCCGCCAGGGCCCGGCACGCCCGGCGCACCGGAGGCGATGCCCGTAGCGCGTGAGCCGGGCGCGGGGAATGTGTCGTTAGGCTTCCCGGGAACACAGGACCACCGTTCCCGGGAGAGCCGCAGCATGGGCAAGAAGGCCGCCAAGAAGGCGCCGCAGCGCCAGTCCACCACCGTCGTCACGGGTGAGATCCCCGTCGTCGGAGCCCGCGAGGACTGCCCCTGCGGCTCCGGCCGCCGGTACAAGGCGTGTCACGGCCGGGAGGCCTCGCACGCGGTGCAGGAGCTGGTGCACCGCCCGTTCGAGGGCCTGCCCGGCGAGGCCGACTGGGTGGCGCTGCGCGAGCTGGTGCCCGCCGCCACGGTTCCGCTGACGCTGGCCGCCGGGGTGGCCGAGGGCGCCGCCGGTGACGTCCCGTCGGTCACCCTGGCCACCGTGCTGCCGCTGGCCTGGCCGGCCCTGCGCCGCGAGGACGGCTCGATCCTGCTCGGCCTCCAGACCCAGTCCTCCTCCGGCGACCTCAGCCGCGACCTCGCGGACGCCCTGGAGCTGGCCCTGGCCACCGAGCCGGGCAGCCCGGTGCCGGCCCGCCGGACCGTCCCGGGCGGGCGCCGCCTGCAGGACCTGCTGGACACCACCGCCGCGTTCACGCCCGCCGTGCACACCGGCTTCGAGTTCTGGCTGGAGGACGCCGAGGCCGCCACCGGCGAGGTCGCCGCCTCCCTGGAGCGCGCCAACGCCTCGGCCATCCCGACCGAGAAGCTCGCCGGTGTGGACTCCGCCTACTGGTGCGGCACCCCGGACAAGAACCACCTGCGCTGGGTGATGACCGTGCCCGAGGAGCAGCTGCTGGACGCGCTGGCCCGGCTGGACGCGGCCGGCGAGGCCTCGCTCGGCGCGGACACCCGCCTGGTCGGCTCGTTCCGCGCGCACGGCCTGACCGTCCCGGTGTGGGACCTGCCGCTCGCGATGACCGCCGCCGACTGCGAGAAGCCGGCCGCCGAGTTCGCCCGCCGGCTCGCCGCCGTGCTCGCCGACGGGACCCCGCTGACCGCCGAGGAGCGGCGCGCCCGCGCGAACCTGGTGAACCGTCAGGTCACCTTGAACTAAAGCGCGTGGGATCCGAGTGATACGCGTCACATTGTCGCGGTGAACGCGCAATTTCCGGGCGTGGAGGGCGTCTTGGAAATTGGCGCGGGCGCGGATCCTTGTTACTGTCTAAAGAGTCCGGCCGCTGGTGCATCCCCCGTCGCCAGCGGCCGGATCTTTTGTTTTTCCGGAGCGCCCCGGTGAAGACCCCCGCGCAGGCCCCGGTGAAGACCCCGCCGAAGACCCTGCCGAAGGCCCCCTCGAAGGCCCCGGGCACCGACGGTCCTCAGTAGGCCGAGCGGCCGCTGTCCAGCCGGACCGTCGCCTCCACCAACTCCCCCAGCAGCGGCCCGACCTGCGGCAGCCAGACCCCGCCGCCGGCGCCCGGTCGCGGCGCCAGCACCCAGCGCACCCTCCCGGCGGCGCCGCCGGGCGGCAGCGCCAGGAAGCCGCCCGGCCCGTGGTAGCGCAACGAGCCCGGCACCCAAGGGAGTTGGGCGAGCATCTCGCCGAGCACGTCCAGCGAGTAGGGGGCCACCAGCAGCGCGTAGCGGCCCGGCATCGCCAGCACCGGTCCGAGCGGCAGCCGCAGCGCGCCCAGGTAGACCAGCGCCCGGGCGCCGGCCGCCGCGGGCAGGCTGACCGCCGAGACCGTGGAACCGGTGGCGGCCAGCACCGGCGCGTCCGGGCTCTGCCGCTCCCACCACCAGCGCACCATCCGGGCGTCCGTGGTGGCGGCCAGCAGCGAGGGGTCGTGCGGGTGCGCGCCGGGGACGGTGCAGTCCAGGTCGCCGCAGGAGCAGCGGCCGTCGCGCAGCACGGTGCCCGGCACCACGGGCCAGCGGTGGTCGACGGCGGCCGCCAGGGCCGCGGCCAGCCGCGCGGAGCGCTCCTCCGACCGGCTCTTCGGGTTCTCACGCATGGCGCTCGTTCCTTTCCCTGACCGCTCGGTTCGCTCCGCCCCGCCGGCGTCCGTCGGGATCCTCGGCGCGGGCCCGCCGCGGCACGGCCCCCGGGCGGCGCGGCGCGGGGCGGGCGGCGAAGGCGGACGGCGCGGCTACGACGTGGAGCAGGTGTGGAGCACGACATGAAAGGGCCGCGCACCGGCACAGCCCTAGGAACGAGAATCCCGTACGCGACGGATGGACGCCGCCCGGGCACGCCTGGTTCCACCGTACGAGTGAGAGAGTTCCGGCCAGCCCGGCTCACGGGCGGCACGGACATACGATCCGGACGGCCGCCCGGGCCGTCCTCCCGGTTCTGCCCGTTCGCGGCCCGCTCCATGCCTCCCGGCCCGACCAGCGCGCGTACCGACCCCGCACGCCCCCCGACCGGGTCGCGATCGATGTGGAACGGGCCACCGCGTCGTCCTGGATCTGGACATGCCCCGAATGGCCTGTGTAGAAGTGGTGGCATTGCTGTCGATCAATGACGAGTAGTAGCGAATCGAGGCGAAACGCGCCCTAAGGCCGTGCTCGCTCCACATTGGCCGTATCTGGGGGTTTCGCATGGCACGTAGCACCGCGTCAGGAGTGACGGCATGAACGAGTCCCACCCGTCGGCGGCCCTCCCGTCGACGACGACCGCCGAGCCGGGCGAACCCGGCTGCGCAGGCGGGCTCACCGTCCTCGACCTGCCGGACCTGACCGGCCCCGTCGACGCCCTGGACGGCGCGGGTGACGCCGCCCGCACGGCGCCGTCCACCGCCGTGCAGGACCGTTTGGCCGGACGCCTGTCCGAAATCACCAGCCTGCACGAGCACACCGAGCGGCTCGCCCGCACCCGCGGCCTGGCGGCCACCCTGGACACCGTCCTCGCCTCCGGCGCCGCCCTGCTCGGCGCCCGGCGCGGCGTGCTGGTGACCAGGCGGCCCGGCGGCGGGCCCGGACAGCCGGTCGGCTTCGGCCTCGACCGCGCCAGCCTCGGCGCCCTGGAGACCGTCCCGACCGAACAGAGCCTGCTGGCCCGGCTGCTGCGCGAACGGGACCGGCCCGCACAGCTGCACTCCCGCGACCTCGCCGAGGACCCGGCCATCGGCGCCCGGCTGCGCGAACTCGCCGTCCACTTCGGCCTCGGCGGCGCCTACGGCCTGCCGCTCGCCACCGCCGAGGACGGCCCGCTCGCCGCCGTCCTCTGGTTCTACGACGAGCCCGCCGAACCGACCGGCTGCCAGCGCGAACTGGCCCGCCACTACTCCGAGATCGCCGCCCCGCTGCTCGCCAAGCAGCTGGAGGCGGACCGGATCTCACGCACCACCGAGGCACTGCGCCGCGGCCTGCTGCCGGACCGCCTCCCCCAGGCCGCCGGACTGCGGCTGGCCGCCCGGCTCGTCCCCGCCGGGCTGGAGCGCTCCTCGGGCAGCGACTGGTACGACGCGATCCCGCTGCCGGACGGCACCCTCGGCCTCACCGTCGGCTCCGTCTCCGGCGACGGCCCCGGCGCGGGCCCCTGCTCCGCCCCCGGCGCGGCCGCCGCGATGGGCCGGGTGCGGGCCGCGCTGCGGGCGTACGCGGTCCTGGAGGGCGAGGACCCGGTCTCCGTCCTGGGGGACCTGGAACTGCTGCTCAAGACCACCGAGCCGACCCGCACCGCCACCGCCGTCTACGCCTGGGTCGAGCCCGAGGAGCGCCGGATCACCCTGGCCGGCGCCGGGCACTGCCCGCCGGTCCTGGTCGGACGGCACGGCGCCGAGTTCGTCGAGACCTCGCTCTCCGCCCCGCTCGGCATGCTGACCTGCTGGGAGGCCCCCGGGGTGGAGTTCACCGCCGAGCGCGGCGACACCCTGCTGCTCTACACCGAGGGCCTGGCCCGCCGCTGCGGCCCGACCCTGCACGCCGGGCAGGCCAACCTGCGCCGGGCCGCCGCCGACGCCCCGCGCGACGTGCGGATCGACCCGGACCGGCTCTGCGCCCACCTGCTGTCCGTCTGCCCCGCCCCGGACACCACGGGCACGGCCACCGACGACCTGATGCTGCTGGCGGCCCGCTTCGAGTAATCGAGAAACAGTTCGAGCCCTGGGGGTCCCCCCGGCCGAAGGCTGGGGGAATGCGGGCGGCCGGGCGTCCGTACCATGGACGCACGGCCGCCCGCGCGTGTCGCGATCCGACACCTCCCCCGAGGGGCGGCGGTACCACCCCCCAAGGAGGCGTTGCACGTGACCGAGGACCGTACCCCCGCGGTGGCCGAGAACCCCGAGGCCGACGGCGGCGAGGAGCCTGAGCAGCACAAGGGCCGCAAGAACGGTCTCTACGGCGAGATCTCCGACGCGCTGGCCGCCTCGATGAAGTCCGGCTGGGCCGACACCGAGCTGCACGGCCTCGCTCCCGTCGCCCAGGCCGAGTACGCCGCCGAGCGCCGCGCCAAGCTGTCCGCCGCCTTCCCCGGCGAGCGCCTGGTCGTCCCGGCCGGCAACCTGCGGGTCCGCTCCAACGACACCGACTACGCCTTCCGCGCCTCCAGCGAGTACGTCCACCTCACCGGCGACCAGACCGAGGACGCGGTGCTGGTCGCCGAGCCGACCGGCGAGGCCGGCCACGAGTTCCTGCTCTACCTGCTGCCCCGCTCGAACCGCGAGAACGGCGAGTTCTGGCTGGACGGCCAGGGCGAGCTGTGGGTCGGCCGCCGGCACAGCCTGAGCGAGCAGGAGCAGCTGCTCGGCCTGCCCGCCCGCGACGTGCGCGAGGCCGCCGAGGAGCTGGCCGCCAAGGCCGCGGACTCCGCCGTGCCGACCCGGATCGTGCGCGGCTACGACGCCGGCCTGGAGACCGCGCTCGCCGCCGCCCTGGACGAGGACAAGGACGCCGCGTTCAAGGAGTTCCTGAGCGGCCTGCGGCTGGTCAAGGACGAGTGGGAGATCGGCGAGCTGCGCGCCGCCTGCGACGCCACCGTCAAGGGCTTCACCGACGTGGTCCGCGAGCTGGGCCAGGCCGTCGCCACCTCGGAGCGCTGGATCGAGGGCACCTTCTGGCGCCGCGCCCGGGTCGAGGGCAACGACGTCGGCTACGGCACCATCGCCGCCGCCGGCCCGCACGCCACCACCCTGCACTGGGTGCGCAACGACGGCGACGTGCGCCCCGGCGAGCTGCTGCTGCTGGACGCGGGCGTGGAGACCCACACCCTCTACACCGCCGACGTCACCCGCAGCCTGCCGATCGACGGCCGCTTCACCGAGCTCCAGCGCCGGATCTACGACGCCGTGTACGACGCCCAGGAGGCCGGCATCGCCGCGGTGAAGCCCGGCGCCCGGTTCCGCGACTTCCACGAGGCCTCGCAGCGCGTCCTCGCCGAGCGGCTGCTCGCCTGGGGCCTGCTGGACGCCTCGGTGTACGACGTCGAGAAGGTCCTGGAGCTCGGCCTCCAGCGCCGCTGGACCCTGCACGGCACCGGCCACATGCTCGGCCTGGACGTCCACGACTGCGCCCACTCGCGCCGCGAGGAGCACGTCGACGCGCTGCTGGTCCCCGGCATGGTGCTGACCGTCGAGCCCGGCCTGTACTTCCAGCAGGACGACCTGACCGTGCCGGAGGAGTACCGCGGCATCGGCGTCCGGATCGAGGACGACATCCTGGTCACCGCCGACGGCAACGAGAACCTCTCGGCCGGCCTGCCCCGCAGCGCCGAGGACGTCGAGGCCTGGATGGCCTCGCTCGCCTGAGCGGGCGCACGACGACGCCGGACACGGTGAAGGGCCCGGCCTCCCGAGCAGTGGGAGGCCGGGCCCTTCGTCACGGGCGCGGGTCGGTCACCGGCCCTGGGTGGGGAAGACGTTCCAGAAGGCGGCCTGGTGGCCGTTCGAGCGGGCGCCCACCTGGACGTTCACGTCGTACTGCGGGGCCTTCTTCATGGTGATCCGGAAGGCGTACTCGACCGAGTCGCCCCACCGGT
>NZ_JBHXLL010000031.1:0-100721 GCF_042721415.1 Kitasatospora sp. NPDC058444
CGGCCGCGCGGGTCACCGCCTTCTACGCCAGCGCATCCTGCTCAGCTGACCCAGGGCCCAGGACGATCACCGACTACGAAAATCTTGTAAGAGCCATGAATCAGGTGGACACCCTGATCAAGGGAGACACTGATGAGCTCACTGACGGATCCCCAGATCGAGTCGGTTTCTGACGGTTCGGTTTCGTCAGAGCCTGGTGGGGCCGATGCCTTGGACATGGGTCCGAGGAAGAACACCGGCGGGTCGGATGTGGTGGCGTCGGTCGCCGAGCTGGCGGCCGAGCAGGCCAGGGCCGGCGGGATGCAGCTGCTGGGAGAGGGCGGCCTGCTGCAGCAGCTGACCCGCCACCTGCTCCAGCAGGCGCTGGAAGCAGAGATGGACGAGCACCTGGCCTCGACCGCGGAGCCGGGCCGCTCGGCGCGCAAGGGCGGCAATGCCCGCAACGGCTACCGCATGAAGACGGTGATGACCGAGGCCGGGCCGGTCACGCTCGAGATCCCGCGGGATCGGGCCGGGACGTTCACGCCGAAGGTCGTGCCCCGGCACGCCCGCCGCACCGAGGGCCTGGACAACCTGGTGGTGTCGCTGACCGCGAAGGGCCTGACCTCCGGGGAGATCGTCGCGCACCTGGCCGAGGTCTACGGCATGACCACCAGCAAGGAGACCGTCTCCACGATCACCGACCGGGTCCTGGAGGGCATGGCCGACTGGCGCACACGCCCACTCGATGCGGTCTACCCGGTACTCTTCGTGGACGCCGTGAACATCAAGGTCCGCGACGGACAGGTCGCCAACCGGCCCGTCTACGTCGTCCTGGGGGTCACCGCGGACGGATACCGGGACATCCTGGGCCTGTGGACCTCCAGCGGCGGCGAGGGCGTCACGAGGCGGCTCGGCGGCGCGGGGCGCCGGCAGGAGGTCGCGTGGGAACGGGCCGAAAGTGTGGAGTGTGGGGCGTGGACGGTGGAACCGTGCGGCACGTCACCTCAGGTCTGCGCTCACCGCCGGGGCGGGAACGGAGATCCACGAACCGTGGGATGTCACGGAGGGGCGGCGATACGGACGCGGCACTGTGCGTCTCGTGCGGTGATGGCCGCCGGTGGCGGAGCCAGGGGGGCCTGAACGGCCGGGGATGTGCGGGGCGGAGCAATGCCGAGGGGCCCGCACCGGGCATCATGTACGCGGTGCGGGCCCCTCGCTACCAGGCGGGTGCCGTGGCAGAAGAACTACAGCGGGCGGATGTTCTCGGCCTGCGGGCCCTTCTGGCCCTGCGTGACGTCGAACTCGACCTTCTGGCCCTCGAGCAGCTCACGGAAGCCGTTGGCGTTGATGTTCGAGTAGTGGGCGAAGACGTCGGGGCCGCCACCCTCCTGCTCGATGAAGCCGAAGCCCTTTTCCGCGTTGAACCACTTCACAGTGCCATTAGCCATAAAGAAATCTCCTTCAAGGGGCTGTCCGAAGCGCGCACAGCGCGCGCTTCGAGTCGCCGCGATGAGCACCCACCCGGGGAAGAGCCGGGAAACAAAAATGCGCCTGCGAAACATCAGCAGGCGCACACAAAGTTCATGGGAACCACTACTGCAACTCAAACGACTCTAGCAGGCCCAGGCTCGCCGTGGGTGGATATTCCACCCACGGTTCTGCGACGTCCCTTGCCGAGGGTGCCGGCCGCGAGGCCACGGAGACTGTCAAAGTGATTGCATGGCAGCCCAGTTAGGCATGTCATCCACCCCTTGGGCTCCGCCCGGTCGCTCTCCCCGAGAGGGCGAGTCGCGCAGGCGCCGAGCCTCTGCCCTCGGCGCGGCAGACCCGCGAAAGCGAGTGCCACGCCCACCGTCACCATCCTGAGGCGCTCCGAAATCGAGTGCACGAAGAAGGCGCGCTCCGGCGACTTTCGGCGCATACTGCATGGAATGACGAAATCTGCAGCACCCCGCCGTGTCCTGCCCACCAGTCCCTTCAAAGCCCGGACCGAAGCACCGCGCAAGCACTTCGCCGTCGGTGACCGCGTCACCCACGACACGTACGGCCTCGGCCGGGCCATCGGCGTCGAAGGCGACATCGCGGTACTCGTCGACTTCGGATCGCGACAGGAACGCATCACCCAGCCCTACACCGCGATGTTCAAACTCTGACACCGGACGCACGCCGTTCTCCGCCGAGTCCGCCGCCTCGCGTATGGGGCGGGCCCTGCGGTACACCCCTGGCCGGCGCGACGGCCGGGGGACGGCCCGGCCCTCACGGCTGCCGTACAGCAGGGGCAAGGCTCGTGACTGCCATGGTTGCTGCCCAGGCCCTTGGGTTCGCGGAGGCGGTGTCATATTCTGTGGCACATGTCGAACCCTGACGGGCTGCTCGTCGACATCGCCGCGATGGTCGAGTCCGAGCACAGCAATCAGATGTCGCTGACCGTGGTGGTCCCAGGCGCGGTGATCACCGGCAGGCTCGCGCCGGTGACCCTGTGGTTGGAGCGGGTGGCGGAGGTCCTCCAGGCCTCGGAGCACTTGAAGCCGTTCGCAGCTCTCTTCGCCCCGCCCGCCGACGGCCCGCCCGCACGGCCCACCCATCTGCATCTCCACCGGGCGAAGATCCTGCAGGGCGACTTCGGGCTGCCCCACACCGGCGGCATGTACCGCATCGCCATCGAGGACGTCAGCAGCTGGACGGTCGGGGACCTCAGCTACTCCGATTCCTGATCGCCACATCGGGCCAAGTGGCCGACCGGCTCGATGCCTTGCCTCCCCGCAGCAGCGCGTTCGCCGGGGCCACGACGGCGCAGCCAGCGGGCAAGGGGTGTCCGCGCGGAGGTCAGGGCCGGGTCGTAGTCTGCGGCCATGACCGGAGCCCTCGTTGCGACGCCCCGGGAAGCCTTCGAGACGTTGCCGGCCGGCAACCGGCGGTTCGTGCGGCACACCGTCGACCTGCTGGTGGAGCGCTCCCGCGTGCTCGCCGACGCGGTCGAGGCCGGCCGGGCCGCGGTGGTCGGGCCGTCCTACCGGTCGACGGCACCACCCACCTGGTCACCGCCCGGGGCCTCGACCTACCCGTCGGCTCGGTGGCGTGACCTGGCTGGTCAGCGTTCCTTGAGGTCCGGGACGACCTTGCGCAGCTGGTCGGCGCTGATCGCGCCGGCGCGCAGGAGCTGCTGGCGATTCCGTTGAAGTCGCGCGGACGGGTGCTCTGACCTGCGGAAGCGTTGCTTTTGGGGTTCCGCTCGGCGCTTGCGTCTCGCCGCCAGTCGTCGTTTCGGGTGTCAACGGTTGCTGGGCCCTGCGCCGGCAGATGGCTGTCACTGGCTTGGGGGAGCCGGGGGAGCGCTTGGTGTGCGACTCCGGGCTGCGACCACCGTCTGGGGGGCTTGGTCTCGTAGCGGCACGTACGTGATCAAGGCCATGGCGCCGGTCTACGGCCGTGGAAGCCGTATGCGGACGGCAGTCGGGCCGGCGTCCACATACGGTTGATGGCTTCACCGCCGAGCGCTACTGAAGGTCAGCTCCCGAGGGCCGGTGCGTCCCGGGTGAATTCCAGTAGTGGGTTGGTGGCGGCCTCGTGCCACCGGCCGCGGTGACCGTCGGCGCGTAGCCGGAAGTACACGGTCTCGCGGCGCTCGTCGGCTGCGGTGCCGAAGTGGCCGCCGATGTTGTGGGCGAGCGGGTAGTGGACGAGGACCAGGCTTCCGGCCGCGCCGGCCACCTGGAGCGGGGCGGGCAGGGCCGCGGGCGGGTAGGGGGCGGCCTCGCGCAGGCCGCGGGACCGAGGAATATGCCGAGATCCCTGGTACGGGCCATTGCCACCGTGCTGTCGCCACCGTTGAGTGGGGGCATGACCACCCCTGGGTACGCGGCCGCCGAGCGGGTCGTCCTGCGGATCGCCGCCCTCCCCGTCGGCGCTCTCGACCCACTGGGTCCGCGGGCCGCCCGGTGCGACCCGGACGGGACCGACGAGGAGCTGGCCGCGTACGTGACGGCCCTGGCCTCCCACCCGGTGCTGCGCGAGGCGGTGGAGCTGGCGAGCGACTCGCTCGCGTCGGCGCTGCGGCGGATCGAGCAGGGCCGGGTGCCGCGGCGCGGGCGGCTGGTCGCGGTGGCCGTGGCCCTGACGAAGTACGCCCTGCGGATCACCCGGCGCCCGACCCCCTTCGGAACCTTCGCCGGGGTCGCCTTCGCGGAGCTGACGCCCGCGCCCTACGCGCGGGTCGGCGAAGCGCACCGCAAGTCGGTGCGCCCGGACGCCGAGTGGTTCGCGGGGGTCGTCGACGCGTGCGTGGCGGCGGGCGGGCCGGTCGGCGACGCGCAGGTCGTCGTCAACGACCTGTGCCGGATCCGCGGCGACCGGCTGCACCTGCCGTGGGCGGCACCGGCGGACGGCGCCACGGCGGGGCGGGAGCGATCGGTCCGGCTGGGCCCTGCGGTCCGGTTCGTGTTCGAGCGCGCGGCGCTGCCCGTGCGGTTCTCCACCCTGGCCGGGGAACTGGTGGAGCGCGGGCTGGCACCTGCACCGCACTGGGCCGACGTGCTGCTGCGCCGACTCGTCGCGGCACGGTTCCTGCTCACCTCCCTGACGGCCGAGGTGATCGGCGCTACCGCGCTGGACGAACTGCGGCTGCGCGCCGTCCCGGGGACGCGGGCCGTGCCGGCCGGGGCGCGGGAAGCGCTGGAGGCCTACGCCCGTACGTCGCCGGGTGATGGGCGCGAGGAGCTGCGCCGGGCGAAAGCGGTGCTGCGCGGGGTCCGCGAGTCGGGGCCTCCGCCGCTCCAGGTCGACGTGCGGGCGGACGCCGCGGTGGGCCTGCCGCCCGCTGTCGGCCGCGAACTGGAGCACCTGGCGGCCTCGCTGTGGCGGATGTCGCCGCACCACGGAATCCTGCCGCACCTGGACGCCTATGCCGCGGCTTTCACCGAGCGGTACGGCGACGGGTTGTCGGTGCCGTTGCCCGAACTGACCGACCCCCACCGGGGCCTGGGGCTGCCGGGTGCCGCCCGGCCGGCGGCGCACCGTCGGCCGCGGCCGGGCGGGGAGCGGGACGCGGCACTGGCCCGGCTGGTGCACGACGCGGTGCGCGACGGCGGCCGGGAGGTCCTGCTGGGGGAGGAGACGCTGCGGCGGCTGGAGGTCGCGCACGACGGCGAACCGGGCCCCGCGTCGCTCGAACTGTTCGTCCAGGTCCTCGCGCGGAGCGTGCCGGAACTGGCGGCGGGTGACTTCGCGTTGCTGCTGTCGCCGTCCGGCGGCTCGGAGAGCGCGGGCGCCTCGGCGGGACGCTTCGCCGGCCTCCTCGGGACCCGCGAGGTCGCGGCCCTGGTGGCGGAACCCGCACCGCCCGGGGCACTCCGCGCCCAGGTGATGTTCGAACCGGCCGGCGCACGGCACCGCAACATCAGCCAGGTGCCCCGGCTGCTGGACCAGGTCCTGCCGGTCGGGGTCTTCGCCGACCGGTCGGCCCCCGGCACGCTGGACTGGCGGCGGCTGGCCGTCGTCGCCGACCGGGGCCGGCTGCGGCTGGTGGAACCGGAGCGCGGCCGGGAGGTCGTCGTGCGCAAGCCGCACCTGCTGAGCGCGACCGCGGCGCCGCCGCTCGTGCGGTTCCTGCTGGAGCTGTCCACGGTGCGTCAGGCGACCTGGTCGCCGTGGCGCTGGGGGGCGATGGACGCCCACCCGTTCCTGCCGCGGGTGCGGCACGGGCGCGTGGTGGTCACCCCGGCCCGGTGGCGGCCGGCACCGGGCATGCTCGGCCCGGACGTCCCGGCGGCACGGTGGCGGGCGGCCTTCGAGGAGTGGCGGTCGTCGCTGGGCGTGGCCCGGCACGTGCTCGCGGCGGCCGGGGACCGGGTCTGCGCGCTCGACCTGGACGAACCGCTGCACCGCGAGGTGCTCCGGCAGGAGCTGCGCGACGGCAGCGTCGAGGTGCAGGAGGACCTGGCGTCCGCCCCCGATGCCTTCGGCTGGCTCGGTGGGCACGCCCACGAGATCGCGGTGTCACTGACCCGGCTGCCCGATCCCGCGGCGCCGCCGGCCCGCCCCGCCCCGGTGCCGCCGGTCTCGCCCGTGCCCCTCCACAGCCCCGGCGGGGAGTGGCTGTACGTCAAGCTGTACGCGGCCGCGCAGGAGCACGACCGGCTCCTGGCCGGACCGTTGGGGCGCCTCCTGGAGGCGGTGCGGGAGTCGGGGCACACCGACCGCTGGTTCTTCACCCGGTACCAGGATCCGGCCCCGCACCTGCGGCTGCGGCTGCACGGCGATCCGGCGGTGCTGCTGCGCGAGGTGCTGCCGACGCTGCACGCGGGCCTGACGCGGCTGCGGGAGGAAGGGCTGGTCGGCGACTGGGTGCTCGACGGCTACCGCCCGGAGCAGCAGCGCTACGGCGGCCCGGCGGCCCTGGCACTGGCGGAGGAGGTCTTCGCCCTCGACAGCCGGGCGGCGCTCGGCCTGATTCCGGTGTGCGCCGCGGGCGGCGACGGCCTGCCGTCGGAGATCGTGGCGGCGGCGCAGCACGGCGTCCTGCTCGACGCGCTGGGTGACTGGCCGTGGTGGGAGTGGGTGGACCGCCAGTACCCCAACACCGAGGAAGGCCGGCAGTTCTACCGGCGCCACCGGGCGGCGGCGCTCACCCGGATCGTTCCGGGCCGCTGCCTGCAGGCGTTCGGCGGGCTGCCGGGAGCCGGGGCGGTGGCGAGGTTGTGGGCGCGGAGCGGTGCGCCGCGCCGTTTCGGCGAGGCCGTGATCGGCGCGCCGCTCGACGAGCGGACCTCGGTGGCCGTCGACGGGCTGCTGCACATGCAGCACAACCGGCTGATCGGCCCGGATCGTGGGCACGAGACCCGAACGCTCGCGGTGCTGCGGGGCGTGGCACGCGACCACCTCGGCAGCCTGCGCCACCGGAACGCCGGCCCCGGTTGACCGGCGGGGTGGGAGTCAGTGAAGCTGGTGCCGCACCAGCCGGGCGAACGGGCCGTCGGCGTCGGCCATCAGCGCGGCAGGCGCGCCCTGTTGGACCACTCGGCCGGCGTCGAGCACGATGACGTGGTCGGCGTTCACGATGGTGGAGAGCCGATGGGCGATGACGATCCTGGTCGCCCGCTGCCGCAGCGTGCTGTCGGCGACGACCGCCTGGGCCACGTTGTCGAGCGCGCTGGTGGCCTCGTCGAAGAACAGGATGCGGGGCTGCCTGATCAGGGCCTGGGCGATGGCGAGGCGTTGCCGCTGTCCGCCCGACAGGGCGCCGCCGTCGCTCAGCAGCGTCTGCATGCCCATCGGCATGGCGGCGATGTCCTCGTCGAGTCCGGCGAGCCGGGCGGCCTGCCACGCCTCCTCCAGGGTGTGACCGCGTTCGGCGGTGATGGCCTGCAGGATGGTGCCGTCGAGCGGCCGTGCGTGCTGGGTGACCACGCCGCACTGCCGCCGGACGGCGGTGCCGTCCAGGGTCGCCAGGTCGCGGCCGTCGTAGCGGATCACGCCCGAGGACGGCTGCTCGAAGCCGAGCAGCAGGCGCAGAAGGGTCGACTTGCCGCAGCCGCTGGGGCCCACCACGGCGAGCATCTCCCCGGGACCCACCCGCAGGCAGACGTCCCGCAGCACCGGTACACCGGGTTCGTAGCCGAAGGACAGGTGCTCCACGGTGATGTCACCGGCGAGCTGTCCAGGCGCTTCCGCGTCCGCGCCGGCCTCCAGCGGGTGCGCGAGCAGCGGGCGCAGCCGGGTGAACAGCGGGACGGCGGCCAGGGCCGAGTTCAGCGCGACGGCGACCTGCACGGCGCTGCTGACGGCCACCGAGAGCGAGGCGTAGAACGACAGGAACCGTGCCTCGGAGACCCCGGCGCCGACGGGACCGGACGCCAGGAAGACGACGGTCGCACACAGCGGCGGGTAGCAAGCGGCCAGCACGGCCACTGTGTTCTGCAGGCGCACCGCCCGGCGGGTCGCCCACTGCTGGTCGCGGTAGCGTTCCGCCCAGTCGGCGACGACGCGGTCCTCCGCGCCGGCCACCCGGATCTTGGTGTGTGCGCGCAGCAGGTGGAAGACCCGGTCGGTCACGGCACTGCTGCGGGCCAGCAGTTCCTCCTGGGCCCGGGCCTGCAGGAGACCTAGCCGGCCGAGCACGGCGACGGCGGCGAGGATCGGCCCGGTCGCGACCAGGGCGAGTGGCAGGCTGATCCAGTACATCAGCGCCAGGCCGACCACGACGGCCACGGCCGAGTGCAGCATCAGGGAGGTCAGGCCCGCCAGCGCGGTGCGCCCGGCCAGGACGCCGAGGACGGTCTGGGCGAGCTCGCCGGTGGAGCGGCGGCTGAAGAAGCGCACTGGCAGCCGCAGCAGCCGGTCCCACAGCGCCGCTTGGGCGGTGGCCTCCAGCCGTCCCTCCAACCGCAGCAGGGCGGCGTTCTCGACCACCCCGAAGACCGCCGACGCCAGGCCGGCCGCGACCAGCGCCAGGCACAGCTGCGTGATGCTGCCGGTGCGCCCGGCGGGCACGTAGGAGCCCAGGACGGTGCCGGTGGCCAGCGGTACGAGGGAGGCCAGGAGCACGGCGGCGAGCGCGGCTGCGACCATGCGGGCGGTGTCGGCCCGCGAACCGCGCATCGCGTGGCGCAGCAGGTCGCGCAGCCGCAACGGCCCGGCGGGCAGCGGGCGGTGGAAGGTGACAGCGGTCCGCTCCAGGGTCGCGGCGGTGCGCGCGGTGACGGGCGAACTGCCCCCGTCGGGGTCCAGCAGTTGGTAGCGGCCCCACCGCCGCAGCAGGGCGACGGGGGTGCCGTCGGCCGTGCGGTGGCCCAGCAGCGGGCCGTGGTCGAAGCGCCACCAGGGCCCGGTCAGGGCGATCCGGCGGGCCCGGGTGCCGGTGCGGCGTTCCAGGTCCGCGACGGGGTCGCCCTCGTCTCCGGGCCCGGCCAGGGGTCCGGCGGGGGCCGGAGCGGGGGCACGGTCGGGGGCGAGGGGCAGGCCGAGGGCGACGGCGACGGCGGCGTAGCGGTCGGCCGCGTCCGTACCCTCCCCGGGGACGACGGCCGCGACCCGCCCGGGAGCGACCGCGGCCCGCAGGGCGTCCGACGCACGCCGCCGGGCGTCCCGGTCGGCCTGCCCGGAGGCGGCCGCCTGACGGTCCCGGCGCCGTTCCCGGGTGTCGATGGCCGTCTCGGCGGCGCGCAGGGCGTCGGCGAGGCGTACTGCGGCGCGCTCGTGCACGGCAGTGCCGGTGCGGTCCTGCCCACTGTGTGCGGCGTGTACGGCGCCGGTCGGTGGTGCCGCGCAGAGGCTGGGGCCCGGTGCGGACGCGGCGGTGAAGTCGGCCAGCACGCCCAGGACTGTGTCGACGCCGAGGTCGAGGGTGGTGAGCTCGGGGCCGGTCAGGGGGTCGGCGGGGTCCTCGGGCAGGTCGATGGCGCGCAGCCGGGCGTCGGCCAGGGGACGCAGCACGAGCTGGTGGCGGGGTCCGGCGGCGGGGGCGGCCAGGACGGCACCGGGCCCCAGCCGGGCGAGGTGGTGCCAGGGGCCTCCCATCCCCGCCGGGTCGGCTGCGAACAGGTCGGCGGATCCGGCCGCGACCAGCCACAGCACGCCGGTGGAGGTGAGGGTGAGGGGCCCCTGACCGGCGGGTTCGCCGCGGCGGGCGAGGGAGGCCGCGGGCTCAGGGGACGCCGGTGCGGCGGTCCGGGATTCCATGTCAGCCCTCCTTGACCAGCCGGCTGTACAGCCCGCCGGCGGCGAGCAGTTCGTCGTGCGTGCCGCGTTCGCGCACCCGTCCGTCGTCGAAGACGATGATCTCGGCGCTGTCACGCACCGTGCTCAGCCGGTGGGCGATGACGACGACGGCGCAGCCGGTCGGTGACGACGGCTTCGGTCTCGGCGTCCAGGGCGCTGGTGGCCTCGTCCAGGACGAGCAGGCGGGGGTTGCGCACCAGCGCGCGGGCGATCTCCAGGCGCTGGCGTTCACCGCCGGAGAAGTTGCGGCCGTCCTCGGCCACCTGGCAGTGGATGCCGCCGGGGCGCGCGAGGACCGCCTCGAGGACGGCGGCGTCCCGCAGGGCGGCGACGACGTCCTCGTCCGGCACGGAGGGGTCCCACAAGGTGATGTTGTCCCGCAGGCTCGCCTCGAACAGCACGACGTCCTGCTCGACGGAGGCCACGCAGGAGGTCAGGGCCTGGTGCGGCACGTCGTCCAACGGGCGTCCGTCGAGGGTGACGGTGCCGCTCCAGGGCCGGTGCAGGCCCAGCGCGAGGCGGGCGACGCTGGACTTGCCGCTGCCGGAGGCACCGACGAGCGCGACCTGCCGGCCGGGCCGCACGGTCAGCGACACGTCGTGCAGCAGTGGGGGCCGGGTCGGGTTGTAGCCGAAGCTGACACGGTCCAGGACCAGGTGACCGGTCAGCCGGTGCGGTGTGCCCTGCCCGTCGGACAGCGGGTCGGGCTCCGTGGGGGTGCCCCCCGCGTCCTCCGCGTCCTGCGGGGGAACGTCCTCCACGTCCCGGAGGCGGGCGACGAGGACGCCGAAGTCCTGGAGGCGGCCGACGGAGGCGGTCAGCTGGGCCAGCGGGACGCTGAAGCCGGTGACGAACACCTGGAAGGCCGCCAGCGCCCCGATGCTCAGCCGCCCGTGGGCCGCCTGCACCCCGCCGATCAGGAGCAGCAGGGCTCCGTTGACGGCGGCCACCGTCGGGGCGACCGCCATCAGCAGCGAGCCGACGGCGTCGACGCGCTGGCGCCTCGTCACCACCGTGGCCAGGGCGCTCGTCCAGCGCCGGAAGTTCTCGGCCTCGCCGCCGGTCGCCTTGAGCATCTCGATGAGCTGGAGGCTGTTGACGGTGGTCGTGAAGAGCCTGGTCTCGTCGGCCGCCAGCCGGGTGGCGCCGTCGGCACGGGCCCTGGCCGCCTGGCGCGCGGCGGCCAGGTTCACCAGGGACAGGGCCACGGTCACGCCGGTGAGCCAGGTGTCGTACGTCGCCAGCAGGGCGAGGTAGACCGCCGCCGTCAGGGCGTTGACGGCGAGGTTGGTGACGTCGGTGGACAGCACGGTGGCCACGTCGTCGTGGGAGGTCATGCGGCGGGTGAGGTCGGCGGTGCTGCGCCGGCCGTGGAAGGCGGTGGGCAACCGCAGCAGGTGCCGCAGGAAGCGCACCGAGGAGCGGGTGGCGGCGACGAGGCGGACGCGCAGCACGAATCCCTGGCGCAGCGCGGTCACCCCCGCGGTGAGCAGCACCGTGGCGGCCATGAGGGCGAGGAAGAGGGCCTGGGGCTGGTCGCCGTGCGGCAGGACCAGGTCGACGAACCACCGGGTGAGCGCGGGCAGGGCGATGCCCGTGAGGGTGGTCAGCACACCGCAGAGCAGGATGAGCCACAACAGGGGAGCGGTGCCGGCGAGTCGTCCGTGCAGTCCGGCGAGCGGGCCGGGCCGGCGTCCGGCCCGCACGAAGTCGCCGCCGGGGTTCATGGTCAGGGCGAGGCCGGTGAAGCTCTCGTCGAACTCCTCGGCCGAGACGCTGCGGCGGCCGAAGGCCGGGTCGTTCAGGTGGACCAGGTGCCTGCCGAATCGGCGGCTGAAGCCCTCGACGACGAGGAAGTGGTTGAACTGCCAGTACACGACGGTGGGTTGGCGCAGGGTGGCCAGCTGCCCGGGCTCCAGACGCCGTCCCTGGGCGTTCATGCCGTAGCTCCGGGCGGCCCTGACCAGGGCCGCGGCGGTGGCGCCGTCCCGCGAGACCCCGCACGCGATCCGCAGCTCCTCCAGTGGCACGTGGCGTCCGTGGTGTCCCAGCACGATGGCCAGGCTCGCGGCGCCGCACTCCGCGGCCTCCATCTGCTGGACGCGCGGGGTGCGCACCCGGCGGTGCCGCACGGCCGTCGGCATCAGGACACCACCAGGCTGACCGGCCTGACCGGCGGCAGGTCGATGGCGGCACTGACCAGGGTGCGGGTGTCGATCGGGTAGGGCGGCCCCTGCGGCGTGGACCAGCGGTAGCCGCTGACCGTGTTGCCGGGCAGGAGGCGCACGATGACCCGGACCGGCTCGCCCCGGGCCACGAAGTCGCCGGCGAGTTCGGGGTCGGCCAGGAAGGCCGCGAGCTGTGCGCGGCTCTGGGGGTGGGCCCCGACCTCCTGCACGGTGCCGCGCACCACGCCGTACTTCTGGTCGGGGACCGACAGCACCGCGAGGTCCACGTGCTGGCCGGGCCGGACGCGGGCGGCGTCGGCGGGCGGTAGGTAGAGGGCGGCTTCGAGCGGGGAGCCGGCCGGACCCGGTTCGATCACGGCCAGGGTGTCGCGGACGGTCACCTCCCCGCCGACCACGGCCAGCACGGAGGCCATCCGGCCGGCCGAGGCCGCCCGCACCAGGTGCGGCCCGTCGGCGCCCGCGACGGTGAAGAGCACGGTGCCGGGCGTGAACTCGGCGCCCTCGGGTACGGGGGCATCGACGATCCGGCCGGCCACCGGGCTGCGCAGGGTCGTGCTGCAGGCCGCGCGGGTCAGGACTCCGGGGGCGTGCACGGTCTGCGGCAGCGATCCGGCGCAGGCCCACACGGCGCCGCCCGCCACGAGGACGGTGGCCAGCGCGAGCAGCAGCACGCTGCGGGTGCCCGCGAGCACGACCGGGACATCCGACTCCTCGGCCCGGCCGAGTCTGGCCAGGGCGCGGCGACGGAACTCCATACGGGTGTGCACCTTTCGCTTGGCGGGTGCCCGGGCCGGCCGCGATCCGGCGGGAACCGGCCGTCGCCGGCCCGGGCACCCGGTCGATCAGGTGTTCAGCAGGCGCGGGATCGGCAGGGAGGCGCCGGAGACGTCCTCCAGCTCCTCCTCGGTGATGATGATCTCGGTCGCCGCGAGTTCGGCGTCCACGTCCTGGGCGGCATCGATGTCGTTCGCAGCCATGCCTTTTCCTTTCTCTCGAGACAGGAATGTCTTGGTCGGACGCCTCAAGGTTCGGACCGGCCTGATTCCGGGTCAACGGATTGCGGGAGATGTGACGGTAGGTCCCTCGGTGACCCGCGGCGTTCCGGTGCCGGCCGGCGGACGATGCCCGCGCGGTGGAGGGTGCGGATGAGCGCCACGGCCGCCTCCTCGGTGACGCCGGGGATGTCGCGGGCGCACCACGGGACTTGACCGCCCTGGCCCCACCGGGCCGCCAGGAAGCGGGCGGCGGGGCCCTGGAGCGTCAGGGACCGGTCGGCGAGGTCCAGCCGCAGCCGCCCACCGTCGCCGTGGACCATGTCGAACAGGCTCTCGGGGACCAGGACGACGAGGGCGTCGGCGTCGACGGCGGGGCCCAGGGCCGCGGCGACGGGAGCGACATGCGGTTCGTGGTAGCCACCGCGCACCAGCCTGGCGACGCCGTCGGCGAAGGCGGCGCTGTCCACCCGGGCCAGCGCCTCGATCAGTTCCCGCCGCACCTCGTCGGTCACTTCGGTCAGCCGACCGGTGTCGCGGGCCAGGCCCCACGGCAGTTCGGCGCGCAGTCCGGTGAACTCGCCCTTGCGGCTGCCCAGGTGGCGTACCAGCTGCTCGGCGAGCCAGTGCCGGGTGAGCATCGGCACGAACCCGATGGTGACGTGCACCGAGGGCTCGTCGGTGGCGGTGCCGCTGTGCAGCCAGCCGCGGGGGATCCACAGCACGTCGCCGGGGTGCAGGGTCACCTCCAGAGCGGCGGGCTCGTGCGCGAACCGCTCCAGTTGCGCGGCGGTGGGGCCGTTGTCGTGGTTGGTCTCGTGCGGTAGCGGGTCCGGGAAGGGCTGCTCGCGCACCCGCCAGGTCTTGCTGCCGACGGTCTGGACCAGCACGTTGCCGCGCTCGTCGAAGTGGTACGGGAAGCCGGTGTTGCCACGCGGAGTCAGGAAGGCCGTGGCGGTCGTGGCCGTGCCGACTTCGTGGGCGAGGCCGCGGCAGAAGTCACCGACGGGCCGCCAGTACCTGTGGATGTTGTCCAGCACCAGGGTGGCGCCCCGGTCGAGCAGCCCGGTCACCGCCCCGGGGCGCACGTGCCCGGCGAAGGACGGCTCCAGGGACCGCTCGCCCCAGGTGTAGTCGGCCGGCGGCACCTCCCGGCCACCGAGCACGATGCGCACGTCGGCCGCCGACACCCCGTCGCGCAGCAGCTCGTCGGCGCCCTCGAGGTCGAGCAGCCCGGACAGTTCGCCTGCCGGCATCGACCACACCTGCGGAGTGGTGGGCGGGTCCGACAGGAACTCCTCGGGTGACGGCACGAGCTTCGCGAGTGCTCGGTAGCGCATGGTCCGGTCTCTCCGTTCCGGCGGGGAAGCTGCGGTGGGTTGCTCGGGCAGTGCCGGGTCAGTCGGCGTCGGCGCGGCGCGCGACACCCAGCCGCAGCAGGGTCCGCACGAGGTCGAGGGCGGCGGCCTCGCCGGCGAGCGGCGCGATGTCGTGGGCGCACCACCGCTCCCCGCCGTCGGCGGCCCACAGGTCTTCGATGCGGTCGGCGACGGCTCCGCGCAATGTGAGGGTGGTGCTGCCCAGGTGGAGGCGGAGCCGGCCGGCGTCAGCGCGCTCGACACCGGCGACCGCTTCAGGGACCAGGACGACGGGTGTCGTCGGGCCGGTGGGGTCCGCGGTCGCGGAGACCGTCGGTGTGCCGGGCGGCTCCAGGAAGTTCTTGCGGATGTCGCGCACCAGGGAGTCGGCCAGGCCCGCCGCGTCGACCAGGGGCAGGGCCTCGGCGAGTTCCTCGGCCACCTCGGCGAGGACGGCGGCCAGTTCGCCGGGGCTTCGCGTGATGCCCCAGGGCAGTTCCCGGCGGAAGCCGGCGAACTCCGGGCGCCGCTCGTCCAGTCGCTCGGCCAGCTTCCCGGCCAGCCAGTAGCGGGTGAGCATGGGGACGAAGCCGACGGCGACGTGCACGGAGGGTTCCCCGGTCGCGATCCCACTGTGCAGCCAGCCCCGCGGGATCCACAGCACGTCGCCCGGGTGCAGCGTGGTTTCCAGGGCGGGCGGCCGCTGCGCCAGGCGGGCGGATTCGGCCTCGTCGGGCCTGTTGCGGCGCAGCGTCTCGTGCGGCAGCGGGTCGGGGGCCGTCGCCTCGTGCACCCGCCACGTCTTGCTGCCCGAGGTCTGGATGAGCAGGTTGCCGCCCTCGTCGTGGTGGTAGGGGAAACCGGGCTGGTCGGCCGGGGTGATGAAGCCGGTGGCGGAGGCGGGCAGGCCCACCTCGTGGCCGAGCCGACGGCAGAAGTCACCGACCGGTTCCCAGAAGCGGTGCAGCACGTCGAGGACGATCGTGGAGCCGTCACGCAGCAGCGTGCCGACGGCGCCGGGCCGGACCGTGTCGGCGAACGGCCGCTCGATGGGACGCTCCCCCCAGACGTACTCGGCCGGGTCCACGCCCCTGCCGTCGCGCACGGCGCGGAAGGCGGCGGCCGGGACACCGGTGCGCAGCATCCGGTCGATACCGGCGTGGTCCAGCAGCCGGCACAGGGGTTCCGGCGGCATCGACCAGACCTGGGGGCGCGTCGGCGGGTTCGCCACGAAGTCCTCGGGCGACGGGACGATCTGTGACAGGGCGGTGAACCGCACGGCATCCTCCTCGGGGTCGGTGGCCTGGGCCGGCAGCGGTTCCCCAGGCGCCGGGCGGCGGACCCCGCCGGGGCAGGCGGCCCGCTCCACAGCCCACACGCACCGGCACGATTCGACAACCGTCCCGGGGCACATCCTGTGGTGAAGTTCTCGGGTCCGGCGCGGACCGAGAAGTCACCGAAATCCCTGGGGCTGCGCCTTGCCGGGACACCGGTGCCTCTGGTCGACTCGGCGGGGTTCCCCCAGTCGCAGTCGCAGTCGCAGTTCGCAGTTCTTCGCAGTTCTTCGCCGTCCACAGGACAGGACGCCGCAGGACCGGATACGGAAGGGCAGGGCCTGGCGCGCTCATGAACGACGACCTGGTCGCCAACCCGCAGGTGACCCTGGAGGTGTTCCTCTCCGTTCGCAGACGCGGGCGTCCGGTGGAGCGCGTCAGGTTGACGGCCCCCGCCGAACTGGCCCTGCTGCCAGCGCTGTTGGCCGGGCAGCAGGCGACGCCGCAGGAGAAGCGCCAGGCGGCGGTGCGCCTGGGCCTGCTGTTGCCGCCGGACGAGGCCCCGGCCCGACTGGAGGAACTGCGGCTGCGCTGCGATGTCGACGAGGAGCTGCTCGTCCTGCTGCCGCCGCGGGCTGCCGGCCTTCCGGTGCCGGACGCCGCCGAGTTGCGGGTCAACCCCGGTCTCCACGTCCAGTACGGCCCGGAGCTGCCGCAGGCCGTCGCCGCGGACGCACCCGAGGGCCACGCGGTCGTCTCGGGCCCGCGGGACTTCGCCGCCGAACGGCCCGTCGTCTGGGTGCGCGACGCCCGTTCGGGCACCGTGGTGCCCTGGTGGTGCGACGGCACCTGGGGCCCGGACCTGCGGCGGGTCGCCCTGGAGGGCGCGCCCCCCGCAGCGCTCTCCCGGGAGGCGCTGCGGGCCCTGTGGCTGGCGGGCGTGCTCGTGCCCCGCACCCCGCTGGGGCCGCCGGCGGCCCCAGCGGAGGAGAGCGGGGACGGGGTACTGGTCCTGCGCGGGGTGTTCCCTCCGCTGTTCGTGGCGGCGCTGCGGCGGCACTTCCGGCGGATGCGCCGGGAGGGCTGCTTCAGCACGGACCGCCAGCAGGTCCGCGACGGCCTGCGGGACGGCATGTACTGCGACGCCGTCACCCTGTTCGTGCAGCGGCAGCTCGCGCGGGCCGTCACCGCGTGGGCCGGCGAGCCGGTGCGGCCCTCGTACACCTGGGCGGTCACCTACCAGCCCGGGGCCGCCCTCGCGCCCCACCGGGACCGCCCGCAGTGCCGGTGGAACGTCTCGCTGTGCGTGGACGACGACCCGGCCGGCGCGGACCCGTGGCCGTTCCGCATCCGGACCGCCGACCGCCTGCACGAGGTCGCGCTCGGCATGGGCGACGCGGTCGTCTACAGCGGCACCGACGACGAGCACTGGCGCGACCCGCTGCCCGCCGGCCGTCACGTCACGATGTGCCTGCTGCACTACGTCGCCCCGGACTTCACCGGCCCACTGAACTGACCCCCGACCGCAGAACAGGAAGCCGACGTGCGCCAGGTAGCACCGGAAAGTCTCACGTCTCTCGGCCCCTCGTCGTTCGAGCACGGCACCGCGAGGACGGAGGCGGGGCATGTGAGGGACTTCGCCGAAACGTGGGAGTGGCTCGCGCCCTTGCTGCCCCGGGTTCCCATCACGCGGGTGTACGACCTGGCGCCCATCGACTTCATCGGCGTTCCGGTGTGGTCGGCCGTCACGCCCTTGGCCAAGGACCTGGCCGTGAGCATGGGCAAGGGCGCCACGGCCCTCGCGGCGAAACTGAGCGCCGTCATGGAGGCGATCGAGCGGGTATCGGCCGAGGCCCTGCCGCCCGACCGGGTCGTCAGCGGGTCCTATCAGGACCTGGCCGCTTCCGGAGCGGTGGACCCGACGGCGTTCGACCTCCCGTCCGACACGTCGTACCGGCCCGATGCGGTGTTCTCGTGGACGGGAGCGTACGACCTGATGGGGAAGGACCACAGGCTGGTGCCGACCGACCTCGTGCTGAATCCGGCGAGCGAGGGACTCACCGCCCGGATCGAGACGAACGGGCTGGCGTCGGGGAACTCCTATGCGGAATCCGTGCTCCACGCGCTGTACGAACTCATCGAGCGGGACGCCGTGTCCGAGGAGGATTTCTACACCGCCCATCACGACCCGGGGTTCTCTCCGCCCCGCCCGCTGAGGATCGTGGATCCGGCGACCGTGCCACCGGGAACCGCGCGGGACTTCATCGAGAAGTTGGGCGATCAGCGGTTGGTCGTGCGCATTCAGGAGATACCGAGCGCCATCGGTGTGCCGGTGTTCGGCGTGGTGCTCATCGACGACGACTTCTTCGGCTCCGCGGGCGAGTCGGTGACCTTCGGGGGGTACGGCGCCGACCTCGATCCCCGGCGCGCACTGGTCCGTGCGATCACCGAAGCCTGCCAAGCGCACAGTGGTGTCGCCGGCGGCGCTCGTGACGTGTTCGAGAGCGTCCACTCGAAGCGGAGGCCCGCCGAGCAGAAGAGGCGGTCGGAGCTCTACTACGGCTCTCCGACCCTGGCGTTCCCCCAGGAGAGGAGCGGCTGCGACGACGTCCTGCAGGGCATCGAGGAGGTCGTCGGCCGGCTGCGTGCCGCGGGAACGGAGCACTGTCTGGTGACGGAAGTGACGCGCCCGGACCTCGGCGTACCCGTCGTCCGCGTTCTCGTGCCGGGCCTTGCCTGCTCCTACGGTGAGACCTCGCGAACCCCGACTCTCCGCATGCTCGGATCGGTGGTCTGAGCGATGAAAACGACTGTCTTCACTGGTCCTTCCCTGGCACCCGGCCAGGCCCGGGAGCTCCTGCCCGCCGCCGAGGTGCTGCCGCCCGCGAAGCGCGGAGACGTGTACCGGGCGAGGGAGGGAGGCAGCACCCGCATCCTCGTCATCGACGGCACCTTCGCGCACGAACTCCCCGTTTCGACGCGTGAGGTCGTGGACGTCGCCCAGGACGGTGCGCAGATCTTCGGCGCGTCCAGCATGGGGGCCATCCGGGCGGCGGAATGCTGGCCGGCAGGCGTGCGGGGCGTGGGTGCGGTCTACCGGATGTACCGGACGGGGCTGCTGGATTCGGACGACCCGGTGGCGGTCGCGACCGATCCCGACCGGGACTATTCGGCGGTCAGTGTCGCCCTGGTCAACATCCGCGCGGCCGTTCGGAGGCTGCGCGGACTCCGCCTGATCACGTCGTCCCAGCAGGACGCGCTGATCCACGCCGCGACGGCGTTGTACTACCCCGACAGAACATGGCGAATGATCCTCAAGAAAGCAGGAGTGGGAGATCCGGACGGGGCGCTACGAGAAGCCTGTGCGGCCGTCGACATCAAGCGGGCCGATGCGCTGAGCGCTGTTCGCCTGCTGGCTGCTACGCCTGACCACGGCGAATTCGACGACGTGGCCCGGACGCTCGACCGGGGGCCGCGGTACTTCTCTCACGATCCGCTGCTCGGGTACGACCGGCCACGGCTCGACACCGAGCTGCCGTGTTTCCTGGCCGGTGGCGGGCGGTATCGGAAGTACCTGCGGTGGCTGGTCGCCGACGAGCCGGAATTCGACGGCGTCGCCGCGAAGGACTGCCCGAGGTCGCCGCGGAACCCGCTGGCCGAGAAAGCCCTCGCCCGCGTCTTTCGGGACCGGCGGGAGATTCCCCGTCGCCTCATGGAGAAGGTCGCCTCATTCGGGCAGTTCGAGACCGAGGTGATGCTGTGGCACGCGGTACTTCGGCTGGAGGCTCACAAGCTCGGCCACGGCGCCGAGGTGACCCCTGATCACGAACAGCAGGTCCGGGGGAGTGTCGCGCGACACCACGGGTACCAGACGTGGGAGTCGCTCGCAGCGGACCTGCGGGACGGGAACCTCCCCAGTGGCATCCCCTTCGAGTGGGTCGAAGAAGCCTGTGTCCGTCTGATCCACGCGAGGGCGTGACCCGCACCGGCGGGAGCCCGGGCCGGGCTCCCGCCGTCATTCCTCGGAGTCGGGGCCGGGGTCAGCGCCGGGGTCAGAACCGGGGGCAGGGTCGGCCGCGGCGATGGCGGTGAGGCGGCCGCGTGCGCCGGGGGTCTGGAGTCCGGCGGCGGTGCGCTGCGCCTGCGCGACCAGCTCCCGCGGCGAGAGGCGTTCCCACAGCAGGCGAAGGAGTTCGGCCATGGTCTCCTCGGTCCGCGGCCGGGTGGCGAACCCGGGCGGCATCGAGCGGCGGAAGGCGACATCCTGCTCGAAGACCCTGCGGATCCCGTCCTGGATGGCGGTGGACCACAGCACCGGCTCGACGGCGATGGTGAGGTGCAGGGAGGTGACGTCCTCGGTGGCCGCCGCGTGGATGGTGCCGCGCGGCAGGTAGAGCAGATCGCCGGCCCGCAGGAGGAGGTGCCGGTCGTACCGGGCGGCCCCCGGGCTGCTCTCCCGGAACATCCGGCCTTCGAAGGGCAGCGGGGTGCGCACGCCGTAGAGGCGCCAGCGTTTGGTGCCGTGGATCTGCGCGACCAGGACGTCGTGTCCGTCGTGGTGCGGAACGAAGCCCTGGGCGTTGCCGCCGGGGGTGAGGTAGGCGTTGGCCCAGACCTTGGCGCCGGCCCACTGGCCGAGGGCCCGGGTGAGCGGCTGCAGGGGCTCCCAGCGGGAGTCGACGTGCTGCACCTGGAGGGTGGCGCCCGCCTCGAAGGCGTCGTAGACGGTGCCCAGGCGGGTACCCGGTTCGACGGGATCCTTGCGTCCGGCGTGGACCACCCGGAGCTGGTGGAAGTCGGGGCCGGACAGCGCGAGCAGTCTGTCGAAGTCGTCGAGAGTCAGCAACTCCCGGTAGTGGCCGGGCTGTTCGCGCGCCACGTGCAGGGGCTGCAGCTCGCGGAAGTCGCGTTCGAACTCCTCGACGGTGACCGGCGCGAGCAGCCGTGCCAGGTCGAATTCCGGCAGGGGCATGGCTACTTACTCCTTCTCCTCGGCGTTCGGGGCGCGGTCGGTGAACGGTTGGAGGTCCACCTTGCGCCGGTGCTCCGGGAACCGCTCGCCGTGGTGGTTCTCGCCGCGCAGGTAGTGGCGCTGGAACTGCTGTTGGTGCGCCCGGGTGCCCGGGACGAGGCGTTCCTCGCTGAACCGGTCCCGGCTGGCGCTGAAGGCGCGGTAGCCCGCTTCCTCGGGCGATCCGGCCAGTGGGGTGGTCTCGGGCCGGAAACGGGTGAGCTCGTCGCGCCGTTGCGGCACCAAGGCGCACACCGGCTCCCCGGCGCGGAACTCGATCGGGTGGTGCGGCCGGGTGACCTGCCAGTTCATGGTGAAGAACGCGCTGGTCCAGTCGGTCTCGATGAGTCCCGACAGGGCCGTGATCCCGTCCTTGGGCAGATTCGCCGGGCCGCGCACGAGCAGGTCCCAGCCCGGCGGGGTGCGGAAGAGGTAGGGCAGGTGGAAGGTGAGCACGCCGTGCCCGAAGTTGCTGAACGCCGCCCGTCGGGCGTTCTCGTCGGCGTAGCGCACCCGCAGGGCGGGGGCGTGCCGGTTGCCCTCCCATTCGACGGTGAACGTGCTGTTGTTGAGGATCCACCACTCCGACTGGTTGGCCATCATCAGCGGCAGGCAGCGGCGGGCGAAGCCCTCGTCGGTCGCCGCGATCCACTCGCGGTGGACGGGGGCGGGCACCAGGGGCAGGTCGGGGCCGCCGTCGACGGTGTAGGCGGTCAGCGGCAGGGGACTGGCCCCGCCGTCGGCTGGTGCGGCGGAGCGGGGAGCCCGGCCGGGGGTGCGCGGTGGCGTCGTCATCGTTCCTGTCCCATGGCGGTTTCGGGTGCGCCGGGGGTGGCGGCCCGGTGGCCCCAGTCGGCGGAGTTGACGGGTTCCCAGCCGTCCGCGTCCGGCGCACCCGAGGGGGCCGGGGCGTCGTGGGGGCGGGTTCCGAGCAGGAACTCGCCGAGGACGACCTCGCGCGTGCCGTCCAGCCCGAGGGCCGCGGTGACGGTGTCCGGATCAGCGACGCCACGCAGCGCGCAGGGCGCCAGTCCCATGGCGGTGGCCACCAGGTACATCGTCTGGTGCAGGACGCCGAGGTGCTGGAGGGTCAGGGCGTAGGCGATCGCACCGTAGTTCCACGACAGGCGCTGGACGCGTGAGGTGACGGTGATCACCAGGTCGGGGGTGGCCCGGTGCCACGTGCTGATGCGACGGGTCATCACCTCGCCGACCCGCTCGCAGCGCTCGACCGGGACGAGCGCGTGATCGAGCGGATCGTAGTGGTAGGTACCGGCGGGCAGTCCGTCGCAGCGGCTGACGGTGACATACAACTCGAGTTCGTGGATGCCGTCGGTGCCGGGGTAGGGCCGGGAGGTGCGTTCGAACAGCGGGCGGGTGTCCCACGCGTAGTACGGTCCGGGGCGATCGCCGAGGCGGCTGCGGACGCGGGCCGTGCGGTAGAGGAACTCGCCCAGCGCACGGGTGGTGACGGGCTCGTCCCCGTAGTGCTTCCAGGAACGGCGGGACTCCAGCACGACGGTCAGCGGGGGGTCGTCGCGCAGCAGGTCGGCCAGCCGGGGCCGGGGCAGCGGGACGCGGGCGGCACCGGGCGGGTGCGGGCGCACCGCGGGCTGGGGCGGCAGGACGTTGAGGAAGCGCGGCAGGGTGTCGCGCGACGGGGTGCTGCGGGCGGCGAAGAGCAGGTCGTGGAAGTCCCACTGGCGCAGTGCCGGGTCGTCGTCCTCGCCGCCGCGCCCCGGGGTCTCGGCGAGGTCGAGACCGATGAGCAGTCCGGCGAGCCGGGCCATGACCCCGGTGGTCAGACCGGGGTCGCCGGGCCCGGCGACCGACAGCAGGTCCTCGGCGGTGCGGGGTTCGGCCAGCTGCAGGACCGCGGCGCGGGCCATGTCGTCGGTGAGCCGCAGGCGAGCCGGTGAACGGGGGGACTCCAGGACGATGGCGCCGCCGTCGGCGCGCAGCAGGGCGAACCGGGAGAGCCGGATCGGGGTGTCGGCCGCCATCGGGGGCGGCAGGGTCAGCGACAGCGCCCGCAGGGGTTCGACACGCAGCAGGGTGCGGCCGTCGGAGGCGCGCAGGTCGCGCACCAGCAGGTGGCTGAGGTGTTCGAGTACCCGCATGAGGGCGGCGTGGTCCGCCCGGCCCGGCGCCGGTGGCGCCGCCGCCGGGTCGCCCGGCAGCGGCAGGGGGTCGCGGGCGAGGCCGCACAGGACGTCGCGGAGCTCGGGCGGCAGGCCGCGCAGCACGTAGGACCGCGGTGCGCGGTGAACGACGAGCCGGTCGTCGTCGAGGTGGAGGCGCACGTCGGCGGCGAAGGAGACCTGCTGGTCCCCGCCGTCGGCGCCCGGCTCGTTCTGCACTGCTCGGTCCCTTCGTCGTGCGGCCCCGGGGCTCCCACCCGGCATCGTGCGGAGGTCCGCCGGGCGCGGTCAAGGACCGGGGGAACTGTCTTCGGTCCGCTCCTCGGTGGCTCTGGTCTCCGGGGAGGTCAGGTGGCACCGGGCAGGACGTGCCGCAGCTGGTGACGGCTCTCGATCCCCAACTTGCGGTAGGTGTTGGTCAGGTGGATCTCGACGGTCCGCAGCTGGACGAACAGGGACTTGGAGATCTCCCGGTTCGTGTGGCCGGTGGCCGCGAGCGTGGCGACCTTGCGTTCGGTGGCGGTCAGGCTGTCGACGCCCTTCCGGCGCGATCGGGGTATGCGGCCCCCGGCCGCGGTGAGTTCGGCGGCGGCGTGCTCCAGCACGCCGGTGGTGCCGATGTCCTGGGCGAGTTGGACGGCCTCGCGCAGGGCGGTGCGGGCGGCGCCGGTGCGTCCGGTCCGGTGCAGCAGCGCGCCCTGGTCGGTGAGGGCCCGGGCCAGGTCGTGCGGCGCTCCGTAGGCCCGCAGCAGTTCCACCGCCTCGGCCATGACGTCCGGCGCCGCACCGCCGGCCGTCCAGGCCGCGACGGACAGCGCGAGGCCGAGGACCCCGGGGGCGTGCTGGGTGCGCGCCGACTGTGCTTGTTCGAGGGCGAGTTCGCGGGCCTGCCCGTCCCGGCCGACCGACAGGAGAGCGCGGGCAGCCGAGGAGCGCCAGGGCAGCAGCGCATCGGCGATGCCGGACTCCCGCATGCGCCGGCCGCATTCCAGGAGGTCCCGGGCACCGTCCTCGGTGTAGCCGAGCGCGGCCTTCAGCTCGCCGCGCGCGAAGAGGTGGGTGGCGCCGGCGAATCCGCTGGGCAGGGCCTCCGGGACGCCGGCGCGTTCGAGTTCCGTGGCGGCCTCCTCGTGACGTCCGGTCAGCGTCAGCAGGTGGACCAGGCGGGCTCGGACCAGGGTGGCGAGCGGTCCCGAGGGGGCGGCGGCGCAGGCGTGCAGCGTCGCGGCGGCGGCGCGGGCGTCCTCCAGGGCCGCGGCCGGTCCCTTGGTCGCCAGGAGCAGCAGGGAGCGCAGGGACCGGGTGAGAGCCTCCAGGGGCTGGTGCCGCCCTCGGCGGGTGCGGATGAGCGCGGCCTCCAGCAGCGTGCCGGCCGACTCCGGCTGCCCGGTGTGGATCATCACGTCGGCCGCCCACAGGTGGGCCATGACGTGGGCGGGTGTGATGGGGAACTCGGACCGCGCGGCCTGCTGCGCGTCCGCGGACGCGGTGGCGTTCCCCGCCTGCCGGTGCAGCCTCGTCAGGGCGGCCAGCGCCTGGGCGAACGCGCCGCCGCTGCCCGTGTTCCCGCCGACCGTCGGGGACCCGGGCAGCGGCGGGAGCGGTCCCCGCACCCCGCAGTGGGACAGCCGCAGGGCGAGGGCCGGGTCGGCGTCGCGCAGGTGTGGGCCGACGAGGACGAGGGCGATCCGTTCGGCCTGGTCGGGCGGTGCGCCCAGCAGCACCAGGTCGAGCAGGCCGGGGGTCCGGCACACGGTGCGGCCGGCTTCGGGTGAGAGCCGGATCGCCTCGTCGAGGCTGGTGGCGGCCTCGGCCAGGTCGGTGCGGGTGGCGGCCTCGGCCAGTTCCAGCAGGAGCGCGGAACGGGGCTCGGGGGCGAGCGGCTCGGCCAGACCACGACGCAGATAGCAGCACGCGGTGCCGGGGTCCCCGGCGGCCAGGCGGTCGGCGGCACCGGCCCGCAGGGCGTCCAGGACCCAGGGTTCTCCGCCGGGCAGGGCGTGCACGAGGTGCCGGGCGACGGCGTCGGGCGCGGCGCCGCTCTGGTGCAGGAGGCGGGCGGTCCTGCCGTGCAGCGCCTCGGCCTCGCCGGGGGCCAGGGCCGCCCTGACGGCCGTGGTCAGCACCGGGTGGCGCATGGTCACACCGGACGGGCCGGCGGCCAGCACACCGAGGCGCACCAGCCGCTCGACCACCTGGGTGACGACCGGCCGACCGAGTCCGGTCAGCTCGGCGATCCGGGCCGGCGTCGCGGGGGACGCGAGGACGACGACGGCGCGGACGACGTCCAGCGCGTAGGGGGACAGCCGGCGCAGTCGGCCGCCCACCGACCGGGCCACGGAGTCGACCACGATGTCGGGCAGAGCGGTGGCGGCCCGGGCGTCGCAGCCGTGCCCGAGCTGTGCCAGGCGGGCGGCCAGTGCGGTGACCAGGTGGGGGTTGCCGCGGGTGGCGGCCAGGCACGCGTCGGTGAATTCCTCGTCGGGGCCGGCCCCGAGGTGGTGTTCGAGGACCGCGGCCACCGAGGGCCGCCCGAGCTCGCGCAGCGACACCTCCCGTGTCTGGGTGAGCGTCAGCTCGGCCAACAGGTCGGTGCCGTGCGCCTCGGCGCCGGGGCAGAAGCTGAGGACGACGGTCACGGGAACGTCCCTGCAGCGTTCGGCCAGGCCCACCAGCCACCGCAGGGAATCCTCGTCGGCCCAGTGCACGTCGTCGACGGCCACCAGCAGCGGTCCTGCGGCCTCCGGCATGGCCAACCGGCCGAGGACGTCGTACAGACCGCGCAGCGCGGCGGTGCGGAGGGCGTCCTCCGCGGGCAGGCCGACCAGCATCGCCGCGGCCTGCCGCGCGATCGGGAGCCAGCGGCGCTGGTCGCCCGCCTGGCAGGCGGACCGCGCGAGCCGGCGCAGGAGTTCCAGTGGCGCGTCGCGGTCGGCGTAGCTGCACCGGGCGTGCAGGGCGGTGAACCCGCGCTGCCGGGCCGCCGCGGCGGCGTCGTCGAGCAGGGCCGTGCGTCCGGTGCCGGCCGGCCCCGTGATCAGGAGGGATCCGCCGGCGCCGCGGGCGCCCTGCACGAGGGCCTGGTCGAGGGCGGCCCGAGCGTGATCGTATTCGCGCAGGTGCGGAACGGTGGGAGCAGTGGGCGCCGCGGCCGGTGGGTCACATGCGGCGCGGGAGGCCAGGGAACCGAGGGGCAACACCGCAACTTCCTCCCCAGGAGTGCCTTCGTGCCCGTGCCGCTCGCGTCCGCGCCCGGCGCGGGCCTGTTCGTTCGCCCTGCCGGGCTGCCGTCTTCCGGCGTCCTCCTTGCACAGAGGAGTATGTGACAGGAGATGGGGAGTGTTCGCCTGGACGGTCGAGAGACACCTGTGGCATTCCTCACAGACTCAGGGCGGTGCCACCGGAGATGCCCGGTTCGGCGACACCCCGAGGCCACCGGTGCCACCGAGGGCCTCCTCCGCGCCCGAGATGAGTGCGCCGCGGTCGGCCGGCACCTGTTTTCGGGTTCTTCTGACGTACCTGTGGGTGTGATCACGCGGGTTGGCGGTGGGGCGGGGTGGGTCGGTTGCCGCCGAGGCAGAGCATGGCGAGGGCGATGACGCGTCAGCAGCGCGGAAGCCGAAGCCGCGGCGGATGGTCCGGCGGGCGGACACAACGTGAGTCGAGCGGTGGGTCTTCTCGAAGACTCAGCGGCGGATCCAGCCCGGGATCCCTCCTTCGGCGTTGCGGCCCTTCTCCAGGAACGCGATGTTGCGGTAGAGGTGCATTCCGGCCAGGGACGGACCGACTCCGCCGGTGGCCTTCGACGGCTGCTCCTCGTAGTGCAGGTCGTCGACGAGCTGTTTGACCAGGCCGAGCGTGGTGCTCTCGCACACCTCCGGGTCCTCGTTCCCGCCGAAGCCCGGGGCGTAGGAGGTCCACAGGTCCTCGATGACGTAGACGCCTCCGGCGCGCACGTGGGGGAACAGCGCCCGGAATGTTGTTCTGACGTGTTCGTTGATGTGACTTCCGTCGTCGATGACGATGTCGAACGGGCCGTGCTTTTCGGCGATTTCGATCAGTTGGGCAGGGTCGCTCTGGTCGGCCTTCAGCGTGCGCAGGCGCTGTTGGTCGAGACCGCTCTTGTCGTACAGGTCGACTCCGAATACCAGGCCGCGCGGGAAGTAGTGTTTCCACATCTTCAATGACCCGCCGCCCAGGGTGGGGTGGTCGTATCCGCCGATTCCGACTTCGAGCACGCGGACGGGTTGGTCGCGTAGTTGACGCAGGTGGCGTTCGTACAGCGCGGCGAACCAGTGCAGGCCGCCCCACTTGTCCGAGTCGTGGCGCACGGCCAGCCGGGCGAGTCCGGGGTGGTCGGAGGAGCAGCCGGTGAGGACGGTGCTGGCCGCCGCCATGATCGAGCCGAGCGGGCGAACACCGTCCACCGTCATGGACTCCGGGACGAACCGCAGCTCGGTCCGTCGGTTCGCCGGCCCGCCGGGCACGGACGGCCCGAACAACTCCCTTACCAGGTCGAGCACATCGTATTCGATGCGGAAGAGTGCGGCCGGGCCGTCCGCATCGTTCAGGCCGACGGGCCGACCGGCTTGTACGAGGAAGGAGGTGCTGACCCGCTCCTCGCCGCGCGTGACATCCAGGATGATGGTGACCGGTTCGGCGTTGCCCGGTGGATCGCAGCGGAACAGGATCTCGTCGACCAACACGGCCGTGAGGTCGGCCAGTTCGAAGGAGTGGACGACGGAGTGCAGGGAGCGGGTGTCGTCTCCCGCCAGCCTGAGGCATTCGATGGGCGTGGCCGAATCGACATCCCTGTCCGTCATGGGATCCGAGAATGTGCTCATCACATGAAATCCCTTTGTCTGAACTCCATTGGAACGACTGTCGTGTGACACGTTCTCGTGCCCGTTGCTTCCGGTCAAGCCGCCCCCGGAATACGAGTCCCGTGCAATCCGGTGTGATGTTCGGTGCGATTGCACTCGAGGTGAGAGTCCCGGCCCGGCGTACTTGAATGCGGTGCGGCCGAGCTGGACAATCCCAACGAATCACGCCGAATTCGGCGATCCTCGATGCCTCCAGCCGGTTAGGAGCACTTTGTGCGCATCTTGTTCGTGGTGGCACCCGGGGTCGGCCACCTCATGCCGGCGGTTCCCACCATGTGGGCGGCGCATTCGGCCGGTCACGAGGTACTCGTGGCCGCGACCGGACCGAGCCTGGAGATGGCCGCGCGTTCGGGCCTGGCCACCGTGGACGTCTCCGACGGCGACGCCGCCGACTCCTACCACCGGCTCGGTGTCCGGGTCACGAAGAACCGGCCGGACCGGTACGACCTGTCCGACGCCTGGCGCCGGTTCACCGGTGCGGCGGACCGGCCGGGCCCGACGGCCGCCGACCGGCCGGACCCCGCGCGCGAGGACGTCGCCGCCCTGGTCCTCGGGGTCGGAGGCCGGATGGTGGACGGCACCGTGGACCTGATCCGCCGGTGGCGCGCGGACCTCCTGGTCTTCACGACCTTCCTGGCCGGCGGTCAGCTCGCCGCCGAGGCCACCGGAATCCCCTGCGTGATGCACGGGATCGGGCTGCCCTACCCGTCCTTCGCCGCGGTGCTGAGCGCGCTGGAGGACGTCCGGGAACGCCACGGCATCACCGGTGCGCTCACCGGTCCGGTGGCGACCGTCGACCTGTGCCCGGAGAGCCTGCGCCCTGCGGACGCCAAGGCCGGATGGCCGATGCGTTACGTCCCGTACAACGGCGGTGCCGTGCTGCCCGACTGGTTGAGCGCTGCGCCGCGGCGCCCACGCATCTGCGTGACCTGGGGGTCGGTGCTTCCCGCGGTCGGTGGAACCCCGGTCCTGCGGGACGTGGCCGACGCGCTGGCCGCCGAGGACGCCGAGATCGTCCTCACCACGGGCGGGGCGGATCCGTCCGGCCTGGGGCCGCTCCCGCCGAACCTCCGTGTCGTCGACTGGGCGCCGCTCAGCGCCCTGCTGCCGAGCTGCGCCGCCGTCGTCCATCACGGAGGTTCGGGCACCACCTTCACCGCACTCGCCAACGGTGTGCCGCAGCTGGTCCTGCCCCAGGTGGCGGACCAGCCGGTGAACGCACAAGCGGTGGTGGAGCGGGGGGTGGGGGTGGCGTTCCCCGACCGGGACATCGACCCCGAGGCACTCGTCGACGGAATCCGCCGCGCACTGACCGATCGGCGAATCCGCGAGGCCTGCCGGCAGGTCCGGGACGAGATCAAGGCGATGCCCGGCCCCGAGCAGGTCGTCCGGCAGCTGGTCGAGGCCGCGTCATGACCCTCACCGGCCCTGGACCGGCGGGCGCCCCGGCCCCGGCACCGGCCGGCGACGCCGCCACGAGCGTGGCGGCCGGCTCCGGCTGGCCCGCGATCGAACCGCTGCTGCGCGCGGCGGCCGACGAACACGGGCTGGCGCGGGCCGTCGGTGCCCTCGGGCTCGACCGGGTCGCGGAGGTCGTCGTCGAGGAACTGGCCGTGCGGTGCGATCCGGTGCCGGTGGACGGTGCCGCGCACCTCGCCTTCGAGATCACGTCGGACGGTGAACGGGCCTGTCGCCTCCTCACCGTCGACCGCGACGGGCTGACCTGGAAGCGGGACGGCTGGCAGGCGGCGCCGGTGCGGATCACCCATGACGCCGTCGACCTCCTGCGCGGCCTCTACGGCCCCGGCACCGATCGCCGGACCAGTCGGCGGGTCACCACCTGCGCCGAGCTGAACGCGCCCGGCCCGGCCCCCGGCGCGCTCACCTCGATCGTCCGTGAACGCCAGCGACTCGCGGTCGCGGTCCAGGCGGTCGTGGCCGCCTGCCAACGGCACCCGGTCGACCTCGGCGGGCTCTCGACCCGGTTCGGCTCGGACAAGTGGGCCGACCTCCACTGGTACACCCAGCACTACGAGCGGCACTTCGCCCGCTTCCGGAACGCGCCGATCCGCCTGCTGGAGATCGGGATCGGCGGCTACGACGCACCCGACCAGGGCGGCGCGTCACTGCGCATGTGGCAGCGCTACTTCCCGGCGGCACTGGTCCTCGGGCTCGACATCGTCCCCAAACCCGGCGTCCGGGGCCCCCGCATCGCCACCGCCGTCGGGGACCAGGGCGACCCCGGACTCCTGAACGACCTCGGCCGTCGGTTCGGGCCGTTCGACATCGTCATCGACGACGGCAGTCACCTCAACGCCCATGTGCGAGCCTCCTTCACCGCCCTGTTCCCGCACGTGCGGCCGGGTGGGCTGTACGTCGTCGAGGATCTCCAGACCGCCTACTGGCCCGGCTACGGCGGCACCGCCGGCCCCGTCGCCGGGCCCGGAACCTCGGTCGGCCTGCTCAAGCGGCTCGTCGACGGCCTGCACCACCGGGAGTGGGTGCCACCGGCGGCAGCGCCCGGACCGTCCTACGCCGACCGGCATGCCGTGGCCCTGACGATCTACCACAACCTCGCCTTCGTCGAGAAGGGCGTCAACTCCGAGGAGGGCGCTCCCGACTTCATCGACCGCGGGTGCTCCGCACCACCAGCGTGACGTCCGCCAAGACCTCCGGACCGATCCGGACCACGACCGACCTGCCAGGGAGACAGCCAGTGGACGACTGCGACAGTGACGGGCACCTCTACCTGGACCTCATGAAGAAGGTCCTGACCAATGTCATCTACCAGGACGGCGGGCTCACTCCGGACGGACCGACCGGCTACCGGGCCGAGGAACGGCACGGAGGCCTGGACTGGCCCGCCGCCGCACACACGATGATCGGAATGGAGCGGTTGGACAACCTGCACGACTGCCTGGAGCGGGTCGTCGCGGACGGCGTCGACGGCGATCTCATCGAGACCGGCGTCTGGCGCGGCGGGGCCTGCATCTTCATGCGCGCTTTCCTGAAGGCGCACGGCATCACCGACCGCCGCGTGTGGGTGGCCGACTCCTTCACCGGCATCCCCGAGGTGGGCGCGGACGGGCACCCCCTGGACCACGAACTGGCCCTGCACCAGGCCAACGGGGTACTCGGCGTGCCCCAGGAGGAGGTGGCGGAGAACTTCCGCCGCTACGGGCTGCTGGACGACCAGGTCACCTTTCTCCCGGGCCGGTTCCGGGACAGCCTGCCCCAGGCGCCGGTCGAGAAGCTGGCGCTGCTCCGGCTCGACGGCGACCTCTACGAATCCACCTGGGACGCCCTGACCCACCTGTATCCCAGGCTGTCCACCGGAGGGTTCGTGATCGTCGACGACTACGTCATCCCGGCGTGCCGGGCCGCTGTGCACGACTTCCGTCAGGAGCAGCGGATCGACGACCCGATCCGACGGATCGACGTCTGCGGCGCGTACTGGCGGCGGAGCCTGTGATCGCGGTCCCGGCGGAAGCCGTCACGGTGCACCCCCTCAACGAGCAGTCGCGGGAGATCCTCGACAGCGGTGAGGCCGCCGTGTTCGGACTGAGCCCGTTCAACGGGTTCTACCGGCCCGCGACCGTCGAGACCCTGCTGGCCTGGGCCGCCGGAAGGTTTCGGCACGTCGAAGCCGTCCTGCCCGGCTACGAGACGGCCTTCGGCCTCATCGCCTGCGGGCGGGCACCCCGGGAGGCCGCACAGAGCGCGACCCGGGCCGTGCGCAGGATGCGCGCGGCGGCACGGCGCGGCCTCGACGCCTCCGGACCGAACCCGCACGCCCGGGTCAACAGCTGGACCCGGCTCGTCAACCGGAAGCGCTACCGCGAGCTGCGTGCCCAGGTCGACGACGTCTTCCGCTCGGACGGCCGGTTACGGGAGCTGTGCCGGGAGACGTCCCGCTGCTACCTCAGGGCCGTTCTCGGAGGCGAGCCGACCACGGCGCAGATCGAACTCAACCTCGGCTACGTCCTCGCCGAACTCCCGCTGGTCCTGGACCTGCCCGGCATCACGGGGACGCGGACCGCCCTCCTCCTCTACAACCGTCCCTGGCCCTTGCAGCTCGCCCTGTGGAACCACGAAGTCCCCGCCCTGGCACCGGCGCCGGGCCACGGCTTCGCCACCATCGCCCTGGCCGTCGAGCCCGCCGCAGAGCCGGCCGTGGCATCGGCCGTCGAACAGGCCGCGCCGCCGAACGCCGATACCAGAGGAGCCCGGTCGTGACCTCGTCGGACACCGACATCCTCCAGTGGCCGCTGCCCGCGGGCGAGCACGGGACCCCGCCTCCGCTGTACGCCACGCTGCGGCGGGAGCGCCCGGTCTGCCCGCTGCGCATGCCCAGTGGGCAGACCACCTGGCTGCTGACCCGCCACGACGACATCACGGGAGTCCTGACCGACCCGCGCTTCTCCAGGGACCTGGTCTACCCGGGCGCGCCGCGACTGATCGGCGAGGACTTCAACTCCGTGCCCGGGGGCATCTTCAACCTGGACCCGCCCCGGCACACCCGGGTACGGCAGATCCTCAACCCGCTGTTCAACCGGCGAGCCGCCGAACGGTCCTCCACCGCCATCGCGGCGCACGCCGAGGACCTGCTGACGGCGATGGCCGCGGGAAGCAACCCCGCGGACCTGGTCAGCGCCTACACGGCGCCCCTCGCCCTGCGGGTCAGCTGCGGCCTGCTCCGCATCCCGGCGGACCGGCGCGAGGCGCTGCACGGCTGCTTCCGTGAGCAGACCAGCCAGAACGCGGACCGGACGGACGTCACCGCCGCCACCGAGCAGATCGGTGCGCTGGCCGCCGAGATCGTCGCGGACAAGTGGTCCGCCCCCGACCCGACCGATCCGATCGGCGCCCTGATCGCGGCCCGCCAGGCCGACGAGATCACCTCCGACGAGCTGCACGGAACCGTCAGCTACCTGCTCGTCACCGGGATCGAACCGCTCGTCTCCTCGGCGTCCACCGGCATCGTCACCCTGCTCAGGCACCCCGAGGAACTGCAGAGCGTCCTCGACGACCCGCGGCTGTGGCCCGCCGCCGTGGAGGAGATCCTGCGGTTCCACCACAACGGCTACCTGTCCAACCCGCGAGTCGCGTTGGAGGACACCGAGATCCGCGGCGTGCCGATCCGCGCGGGGGAGTCGGTCGTCACGCCGATGATCGCGGCGACCTGGGACCCGGACCACTACAAGCACCCCCACCGGTTCAACATCCACCGCCGTACGGACGGATCGAGGACCTTCGGCGCCGGCCCGCACTTCTGCCTGGGCGCCTCACTGGCCCGAGCGCACCTGAGGATCGCTTTCGAAGCACTCTTCACCCGGTTCCCGAGACTCATCCTCGCGATCGACGCGGACGAACTCCCCTGGGACGAGGACAACCTGTTCACCCGCCCGCTCGTCCTGCCGGTCGCCTGGTGAGGGCCGGCGGCGCTTGGGCCGTCGAGTCCGGCCGGCTCGCCCCGGGCCGATGAGGCCCGCTGTTCCCGGAGGGCGGGAGTCGCCGTGACCGCGGCGCGGGCGGGCTCGCGGGGGCCGGGGTCGGTGGAGCGCCGGGTGAGGTGGCCGCCGGAGTCGTCTTCGTGACGGGGGCCTCCGTCGCCTGCGCGGCGGCGGAGGCCCCTGTCAGCGCCTGCGCCCGCATCCCCGGGTTCCCGTCCGTGGAATCCCTGTCGCCGGGCGGCGGCAAGGTGTCAGTCGAACCGGGCGAGGTCCGAGCTCTGGGGGCCGGGCAAGGACCGTTCATCCTGGTTGTGCGGATAGAACTGCCTGGCCCAGTGCCGGAAGGGGCCGATCGGACCGTCACCCTTGGCGAGCCGCGGGTGCGGCCGGTACTTCTTGCTGTACCAGATCGGGTAGTCGACGGCGGTGAAGTCCTCGCTGAACCTGATGAGGGGACCGATCAGCAGCCGGGACAGTGTGCGGCTCACCTGGTGTGCCAGGGGTTTCGGCAGCGACGACGGTTCGTCGAAGACGAGCCGGCTCGCCTGCCGGTACTGCATCCGGTTGGGCTCGATCATCGTGCCCATGATCAGCGTGCACATCCGCGTCCGGAGCCGCGGAGTGTGGCTGTCGGAGTGCAGGAAACCGATTCCGTATCCGTCGACTTCGATGTCGATGGGGCTCTCGCCGATCAGCGGGAACTTCTCGCGGACCCGCATCGAGACGTGGAAGGTCTTCTCGCCGAAGACGACGGGGGTGGGGAGCTCCGCCTTGGCCCAGCCGTGCAGGGTGCCGAAGTGTCCCACGTCGACGGAGTTCTCCATGATTTCCTGGGCATGGCCGGGCATCTCCCAGGTGCCGTAGCGCCGGGGGAGATGGCCGATGGTGTGGATTTCCGGAATTTCCCAATCCGGGGCGCGGCCGTCATGGTGCCACCAGACGAATACGGCCTCGTTCACCTCGCGTACCGGCAGGCCGGTCAGCGACGCCTTCGGAGGCGGTGTGCCGTAGCCGGTCCGCACGCACGCTCCGTCCGGGCCGTAGGCGAACCGGTGGAACGGGCATACCAGGTCGTCACCGTCGAGTTCGGCCAGGCCCAAGTGGGCGCCCAAGTGCGGGCAGTACGGTTGGACGGCTCGGACGACGCCGTTGCGCAGCCGGTACAGCACCACGTCCTCGCCGTGCAGCCGGCGGGTGAGCACGGAGCCGGGCTTCAGCTCGCCGGAGAACGCCACCGCCGACCAGCCGTCGGGGTAGGGCAGGACAGGGGCTAACGCCAGGTCGGCACGGGTCGGCCCCTGGGTAATATTCTGTGCATATTTACGCGAAAGTCGCATGAATTCCTCCTGGATTGGGTCCAGGTCGAATCCTAATCCAGGGATGTTGGAATTTCTGATGAAGTGCCGGGGGTTTGAAGAATTCCTGCGCTCTATGAAATGACTGGCGTTCATTTCATTTTGCGTACCGCAGGTCGAAGGTGGTGGAAGGGGTCATCGGTCGGGGAGTGCCCCGACCGGTCGATCCCGTCCGACTCCCGCGCCTGCGGTACGAGGGACCACGGATCACCAGGTGACCGGCAGCGCCTGCAGGCCGCGGAAGACGAGTTCCGGCACGTAGCTGAGCTCGGACTCGTCAACGGCGAGGCGCAGTCCCGGATACCGCTTCACCACGGACCCGATCGCCACCCGCATCTCCCGGCGGGCCAATATCGCGCCGAGGCAGAAGTGCGGCCCGTGCCCGAAGGCGAGGTGCGCCGCCGGTCCTTCGCGCGTGATGTCGAAGCGGCCGGGATCCGGGTACACGCCGGGGTCGCGGTTGGCCGCGACGATGACCGGCAGCACCGCTTCGCCCGCCCCCAGTTCGACGCCCTCCAGAACGACGGGCTCGGTCGTGACCCGGACCTCGGCGGAGGTGAAGAGCCTGCTGTAGCGCAGAAGTTCGTCGACCGCCGGTCCGATCAGGTCCGGTGACGACCGCAGCAGCGCGAGCTGGTCCGGGTGGCGCAGCAGGGTCAGGAACGAGTTGCCCAGCTGGTTGACGGTCGTCTCGTGGCCGGCGATCAGCAGGCCCTCGAGGTTGGCCAGCAGCTCGGGTTCGGTGAGGTGGTCGCCCTCGTCGTTGGCGGCGACCATCGCCGAGATCAACCCGTCGTCCGGCCGCGCCCGCTTCTGACGCACCAGGTCGGCGAGCCATTCCTGCATCTCGCCCTGTGCGGCCCGCAGTTCGTCCGGAGTGATGTTCGTGACGAACAGCCGCCTGGTCCACCGGCGGATGGCCTCCGCCTCGGAGTAGGGCACGCCGAGCAGCTCGCAGATGACCATCAGCGGCAGTGGAGCGCAGAGACCCGCCACGAGATCCGCGGTCGGATCGAGGGAGTCGAGAAGGGAGTCCACGATGGACTGCACGCGTGGCTCGAGCTGATCGACCATGCGCGGGCTGAACGCCTGCGACATCAGCTTGCGCAGGCGGGCGTGGCGCTCGCCGTCCTGGCTGGAGATCAGCAGCGGGTCGGCGGCGACGGACAGTTTCAGCGAGCCGCCCGGAAGTGTGGCCGCCTCCCGGCTGAACCGGCTGTCGCTCAGGACCTGGCGCACCGCCTTGTAGGAGAGGGCAAGCCAGACGTCTGCCGGACCCATCGTCGCGAGGACGACCGGAGCCTGCGCGAGCAGGGCCTCGGCTTCGGGCTCGTTGTCGAGGTGGTGGGGTGTACTGAGGGGAAACGTGGCTCGCATCGCTGCCTCCTGACTGGATGTCACCATGACCGGGCGTCGGTTGCCGGGCGCGAACGACCGGGACCGATGCGCGGATCGGTGACAGCTGGATGGTGTGCCGCCGCGGGCGGTGGCGCCTCGCGATCGTCTCGACGTCGATGGGGCGAGCGGTTCGGCCCGAGCTGTCGGCGGCGCCGGCGGTCGGTTCGCTCGATCCGGGTGGTGATCGCCGTGCGGAGGTCTTCCCGGGTGGCCGGATGACGGTCGAGGACGTTCTTCTGCGCGAGTGCGAATGGGATTCTAGGGCGTTGTCACCGGCGGCGTCGACGGTTCCCGTGAACCCGGCCCGGTCGTGGCGGTGCAGGGGCGTGGAGGAACTTCCGTGATCGCGCCGGCAGGTTCGCCGGGCAGGTCCGCCGGCGGACACCGCGACGGGCCGTCCGTGAGAAACGACGCGTTTCCTGGGAACGGGACGGATCTCGCCACGGAATTTTTATCGTGCGGGCATATGACGTTGTGATGTGCCTCGTTTGAGACAGCCTTCGCCCGGCCCATGGCGATGGCGTGATGTTGCTGCCATGCTCGTGTGCGCCCCGGGAACGATCATCGATTCGGCCCCAACGCTCAGCTCACCAGTGCATCTTCCCCGAAGAGCGTCGCCAACGCTGTCGCGCTCGAGGACCGCTCCACTGATCCAGGCGCCCGGAACGAGGTCGAGTCCGGGTCCGGATACCACCGGGTCGCCGGGCGCTGCCCGCGCGCTCGATGATCCGGCCGCTCGCGCGGCCGGAGCCGCACCATCGGGACTGCTACGGAAACACCCCCGCCTTCCTTCATCCCCCCGGCTCACGAGGTGTCGATGTGATGCGCTTCCCCCTGGATTCGGACGCTGATCGTGTCGCTGTCATCGGAATCGCGGGCAGGTTGCCGAAAGCCCCGGATCCGGAGGCGTTCTGGCGACTGCTGTGCGACGGGGCCGACGCGATCACCGCGCCGCCCGCGGGCCGGCAGGGCGTACGGCACGGCGGCTACCTGGACCGGGTGGACGGCTTCGACGCGGCGTTCTTCGGGGTGTCCCCCCGTGAGGCCGCCGGCATGGACCCGCAGCAGCGGCTCATGCTCGAACTCGCCTGGGAGGCCCTGGAGGACGCCCGGATCGTGCCGAGCACGCTGACGGGCGGTCCGACCGGGGTGTTCGTCGGCTCGATGTGGGAGGACTACACGTCCCTGGCCTACCCCGGTCACATCACGCCGCACACACTGACCGGCACCAGCCGGGGCGTCATCGCCAACCGCGTCTCGCACTTCCTCGGCGTGCGCGGACCGAGCATGACGGTCGACACGGCCCAGTCGTCGGCGCTGGTCGCGGTGCACCTGGCGGTCGAGAGCCTGCGCCGCGGCGAGTCGACGGTCGCCCTGGCCGGCGGGGTGAACCTCAATCTGACCGCCGCCCGCGAGGAGGGGGCGGCGGAGTTCGGCGGCCTGTCCCCGGACGACCGCTGCTTCACCTTCGACGCCCGGGCCAACGGCTTCGTCCGCGGCGAGGGCGGCGCCTTCCTCGTCCTGAAACCGCTGGACCGGGCCCTGGCCGACGGGGACCGCGTCTACGGCGTCATCCGGGGCAGCGCGGTCAACAACGACGGCGCCACCCGGAGCCTGACCGTGCCCAGCGCGCAGGCCCAGGAACAGGTCATCCGCGAGGCACTGGCCCGCGCCGGCGTGCGTCCCGCGGATGTGCAGTACGTGGAGCTGCACGGCACCGGCACCGCCGTCGGCGACCCCATCGAGGCCGCCGCCCTCGCGGCGGCCTACCGCGACCCGGCCGGGTCCGGCGACGCCGACGGCGCCCTGCGGGTCGGATCCGCCAAGACGAACGTCGGCCACCTGGAAGGCGCCGCGGGCATCGTCGGTCTGCTCAAGGCCGTCCTCAGCGTGTACCACCGCGCACTGCCGCCGAGCCTGAACTACGAAACCCCCAACCCCGGCATCCCGCTCGACGCACTGGCGCTGCGGGTCCAGACCGCTCTGACCCCCTGGCCGCGGCCGGACGCGCCGCTGCTCGCCGGCGTGTCGTCGTTCGGCATGGGCGGCACCAACGCGCACGTGATCGTCGAGCAGGCGCCCGACGCGGCCGCGCCGGCGGCCCGGCGGCCCGCCCCCGAGGACCGGCCGGCGCCGTGGATCGTCACGGCGCGGACCAAGCAGGCGCTCCGGGCACAGATCGAGCGCCTGCGCGAACACGTGCGCAGCCACCCGGACCTGACCGGAGCCGAGGTCGCGCACGCGCTGGCCACCACCAGAACCCGCTTCGCGCACCGCGCGGTCCTGCTCGACTCGGACCAGGTCGCCGCCGGCCGGGCCGGCACCCCGGGCCGTACCGTCTTCGTGTTCCCGGGGCAGGGTGCGCAGTGGGTGGGCATGGGACGGGAGCTGTACGCCGCGTACCCCGTGTTCCGGGCGGCCATGGACGAGTGCGCCCAGGCCCTGGCCCCGTACACCGACTGGTCCCTGGCCGATGTCCTGGACGGTGCCCCGCTCGAGCGCGTGGACGTCGTGCAGCCCGCCCTGTTCGCGGTGATGGTGTCCCTGGCGGAGCTGTGGCGCTCCTTCGGTGTCGAGCCCGACGCGGTGGTCGGGCACTCGCAGGGCGAGATCGCCGCGGCCTACGTCGCGGGCGCGCTGTCGCTGTCCGACGCGGCCCGGATCGTGGCACTGCGCAGCCGGGCCCTGGTGGCGCTGACCGGCCGGGGCGGCATGGTGTCCGTGGCCCTGTCCGCCGAGCGGGCCGAGGACCACGTGGCGCGCTGGGGCGGCGCGCTGACGGTCGCCGTGGTCAACGCCACCGGCTCGGTCGTGGTGTCCGGCGACACGCAGGCCCTGTCCGAACTGGTCGAGTCCTGCGAGGCGGACGGTGTCCGCGCACGCGTCGTCCCGGTGGACTACGCCTCCCATTCCGCCCACGTCGAGGCGATCCGCGAGCGGCTGCACACCGAACTGGACGGTGTGCGGCCGCGGCAGGGCAGCA
The DNA here is from genome assembly GCF_042721415.1 of Kitasatospora sp. NPDC058444. Lineage (NCBI taxonomy): Bacteria > Bacillati > Actinomycetota > Actinomycetes > Kitasatosporales > Streptomycetaceae > Kitasatospora > Kitasatospora sp. NPDC058444. Next base: position 38,734 of record NZ_JBHXLL010000031.1, read on the forward strand.
TCCCGTACTACTCCGCGGTCACCGGCGGCCTCCTCGACGACACCACGGAGCTCGACGCCGGCTACTGGTACCGCAACCTGCGCGAGCCGGTCCGCTTCGACCTGGCCACCGCCGCACTGCTGGCGGACGGGCACGACGTCGTGGTCGAGGTCAGCCCGCACCCGGTGCTGCTGCCCGCCCTCGAACAGACCCTGGAACAGGACCGCGAGCGGACCGGCGTGCCCGGCGTCGCCACCGGCACGCTGGGCCGTGACCGGGGCGGGCCGGACGCCTTCCTGACCGCGCTGTCCCGGCTGTTCGTGGCCGGCGTGCCGGTCGACTGGTCCCCGGCCGTCACCGAGGCCGCGCCGGTCGACCTGCCCACGTACGCCTTCCAACGCCGTTCGTACTGGCTGCCCGAAGCGACGGCCGGGCAGAGCGGACGGACCCCGGCCGGCCCGGGGACGCGCGCTGCGGAGACCGCCGGGACCGGCGGCACGGACCCGGGTGACCCCGGGTCGGGCGACACGGTGGACGCGGCCGCCGTGGTCACCGCGCAGATCGCGCTCGTGCTGGGCCACGAGAACCCCGCGGACATCGATCCCGCGCTCACCTTCAAGGACCTCGGCTTCGACTCGGTCACCGGGCTCGAACTGCGCAACCGCCTGGCCGGCGCCCTGGACCGGCAGCTCCCCTCCGGTCTCGTCTTCGACCACCCGACGCCCGCGGAGCTGATCGACTGGCTGCGCACCGGCCCCGGCGACCGGTCGGCCCCCGTCGCCCCGGCCGCCCACGACGACGACCCGGTCGTCATCGTGGGGATGGGCTGCCGCTTCCCCGGCGGGGTGGCCTCGCCGGACGACCTGTGGCGGCTCGTCGCGGAGGGCGTGGACGCGATCGGCGACTTCCCGGACGACCGCGGCTGGGACCTGGGCGGCCTGTACGACCCGGAACTGCGCGGCGCGGGCACCACGTACATCAACCGGGGCGGGTTCCTGGAGGCGGCGGCCGGCTTCGACGCGGCGTTCTTCGGGATATCGCCCCGCGAGGCGCTCGCCATGGATCCGCAGCAGCGGCTCGTGCTGGAGATGGCCTGGGAGACCTTCGAGCACGCCGGGATCGACCCGGCCTCGCTGCGCGGCAGCCACACCGGCGTGTTCACCGGCGTCTGGTCGTCCGGCTACGCGACCGGGCCGGGCCTGCCGGAGGACCTGGAGGGCTACCTGTTCACCGGCGTCGCGACCAGCGTCACGTCCGGCCGGGTCGCCTACCACCTGGGGCTGCGCGGTCCGGCGCTGTCCGTGGACACCGCCTGCTCGTCGTCCCTGGTCGCCGTCCACCTCGCCGCCCAGGCCCTGCGCGCGGGCGAGTGCTCGCTGGCGCTCGCCGGCGGTGTCACGATCATGGCGACACCGCTGGGCTTCACCGAGTTCTCCCGCCAGCACGGCCTCGCGGCGGACGGCCGCAGCAAGCCCTTCGCCGCCGCGGCCGACGGCACCAGCTGGGCCGAGGGCGCCGGCCTGGTGCTGCTGGAGCGGTTGTCGGACGCCCGCCGCAACGGTCACCGGGTGCTGGCGGTCGTCGCGGGAAGCGCGGTCAACCAGGACGGCGCGTCCAACGGGCTGACCGCGCCCAACGGCCCCTCCCAGGAGCGGGTGATCCGTCAGGCCCTCGCCAACGCGGGGCTGTCGGCGGCGGACGTGGACGCGGTGGAGGCCCACGGCACCGGCACCACCCTCGGCGACCCCATCGAGGCCCACGCCCTGCTGGCCGCCTACGGTCAGGACCGGGACGAGCCGTTGTGGCTGGGGTCGCTGAAGTCCAACATCGGCCACACCCAGGCCGCCGCCGGCGTCGCGGGCCTGATCAAGATGGTCATGGCGATGCGGCACGGCGAACTGCCGGGAACCCTGCACGTGGACGCCCCCTCCCCGCACGTCGACTGGTCCTCCGGCGGCGTCCGGCTGCTCACCGAGGCCCGGCCGTGGCCGGAGCACGAGCACCCGCGCCGCGCCGGCATCTCGGCCTTCGGCATCAGCGGCACCAACGCCCACCTGATCATCGAGCAGTCCTCCGACCCGGACCCCGCCCACCTTCCCGAGCCCGCCGGACGGGCCACCCCCACCGCCTGGCTGCTGTCCGCGAAGACCGACGCCGCGCTGCGCGCCCAGGCCGAGCGGCTGCACGCGTACGCGACCGCCCACCCCGACGTCCCGGCCGCCGCGATCAGCCGCGCCCTGGCCGCCCGCACCCGGTTCGAGCACCGGGCCGCGGTGGTCGGCGCCGACCGGGACGACCTGCTGTCCGGCCTGGCCGCGCTCCCGTCGGGACTGCCGGGACTGCCGGGACTGCCGGGGCCGTCGGCCCGTACCGGCGGGACCGTGTTCGTCTTCCCCGGGCAGGGGGCGCAGTGGGCGGGCATGGGCCGTGACCTGTACGAGCAGTCCGAGGTCTTCCGCGCGAGCATCGACGCCTGCGCCGCCGCCCTGGCCCCGTACACCGACTGGTCGCTGGTCGACGAACTGCGCCACGGCTCGCTCGACCGCGTCGACGTGGTGCAGCCGGCCCTGTTCGCCGTCATGGTGGCGCTGGCCGACCTGTGGCGGTCCCACGGCGTGCAGCCGGACGCCGTCGTCGGCCACTCCCAGGCGGAGATCGCCGCCGCCTACGTCGTCGGCGCACTGTCGCTGCGGGACGCCGCCAAGGTCGTCGCGCTGCGGTCCAGGGCACTGGCCGCCATCGCCGACCGGGGCGGCATGGTGTCCCTCGCGCTGTCCGTCGAAGAGGCCGCCGGCTACCTGGCCCGCTGGGGCGAGCGGCTGACCACCGCCGTGGTGAACGGACCCGCGGCGGTCGTGGTGTCCGGCGACCTCGACGTGCTGGACGGCCTGCTCGCCGCCTGCGAGGCCGACGGCGTCCGCGCCCGCCGCCTGCCCGTCAACTACGCCGCCCACTCCGCGCAGGTCGAGGCGATCCGCGGGCAACTGCTCACCGAACTGGCCGACATCACGCCCCACTCGGCGGCGATCCCGTTCTACTCCACGGTCACCGGCGAGCCGGTCGACACCTCCGCCCTCGACGCCGGCTACTGGTACCGCAACCTCCGCGAGCCCGTTCGGTTCGACCTGGCCACCGCCCGGCTCACCGCCGACGGCCACGACCTGTTCCTGGAGGTCAGCCCGCACCCGGTGCTGGTGCCCGCGCTGGACGCCGCCGCCACCGGAACACTGCGCCGCGACCACGGCGGCCTCACCGAGTTCCTCGCCGCGGCGGGACGCCTCCACGCCGCCGGAGCCGAGGTCGACTGGACTCCGGTCCTGCCCCGCACCGCAGCCAGGGCGGACCTGCCCACGTACGCCTTCCAGCGCGAGCCCTACTGGGTGACCGCGACGCCGCCGGTGCCCCGGGACGACTGGCGGTACGAAGTGGCATGGGCGCCGACGAGCGCCACCGCGGCCCCGGTGGACCCCGCCCGCTGGCTCGTCCTGGCGCCGACCGGGCACCCGTGGGCCGAGGCCCTGCGCGACCGGGGCTTCGCGGTGGCCGACACCTGGGACGCGGCCGGCACCGGCGACGCCCGGCCCGGGCCGGACGGTGTGCTGTCGCTGCTGGCGCTGGACGAGGAGCCGCACCCCGACCACCCGGTGCTCCCGGCGGGCCTGGTCCGCACCCTGGATCTGCTCCGCACCCCGGACCCGGTGCGGACGGCGGCCGTCCCGCTGTGGTGCGCGACCAGCGGCGCCGTGAGCACCTCGGGCACCGACCCGGTCACCAGCCCGGCCCAGGCCCTGGCATGGGGCACCGGCGCGTCCGCGGCGCTGGAGTTCCCGCACGGCTGGGGCGGCCTGGTCGACCTTCCCGCCGTGCCCGACGAGGAGAGCGTGAACGCGCTGCTCGTCGTGCTCGCCGGCACGGGCGAGGACCAGGTGGCGATCCGCGGCGCCCGGCGCTTCGCCAAGCGGCTGCGCCGCAAGGCCCCGTCGGGCCCGGCCGCGCGGTCCTGGCGGCCGCGGGGCGCGGTGCTGGTCACCGGCGGCACCGGCGCGCTCGGCGGACACGTGGCCCGCCGCCTCGCGCGGCAGGGCGCGGAGCACATCGTGCTGGCCTCCCGCCGCGGCCCCGACGCACTCGGCGCGGCCGACCTGCGCGACGAACTGGAGGCAGCCGGGGCGCGGGTGACCGTGGTGGCGTGCGACGTGGCCGACCGGGACGCCCTGCGGGACCTCGTCGAGCGCGTCGGCGACATCCGCGCGGTCTTCCACACCGCCGGTGCGATCAGGGCGACCAGGCTGGCCGACACGACACCGGCGGAGTTCGCCGAGGTCATCACGGCCAAGGTCGCCGGGGCGGCGAACCTGGCGGAACTCCTGCCGGACCTCGACGCCTTCGTCCTGTTCTCCTCCACCGCGGGCGTGTGGGGCGACGGCCACGGCGCGGCCTACGCCGCCGGCAACGCCTTCCTCGACGCCCTGGCCGCCCAGCACCGCGCCCAGGGCCGCGCCACGACCTCCGTCGCGTGGGGCATCTGGGCCGAAGGGGGCATGGCCGCCCTGGAGCCCGTGCAGCGCCAGCGCACCCTGCTCGGCCTCGGCGAACTGGACCCGGGCCGGGCACTCGACGCGCTGCAGGACGTCCTCGACCACGACGAGGCCCTCGCGGTCGTCACCGAGGCCGACTGGGCGCAGTTCGCCCGCGCCTACACCCACGCGCGGCCGAGCCGGCTGCTGCGGGACCTGCCCGAGACCCACAGCCGGCCGCAGGCCCCCCGACCCGCGCCCCCCGTCGGCGGCACCGACCTGCTGGAGCTGATCACCACCCACGTCGCCGGGGTGCTGGGACACGCCACCCCCGAGCGGCTCGACCCCCGGCAGGCGTTCAAGGACCTGGGCTTCGACTCGCTGACCGCGGTGGAACTGCGCAACCGCCTGACCGCCGCGCTCGGGGTGAAACTGCCCGCCACCCTCATCTTCGACCACCCCACCCCGGCACGGCTGGCCGCCCACCTGTCCGGCGACTCCGGCGAGCAGGACGCGCCGCAGGCCCCGGCCCCGGCCGCGACGGACGAGCCGATCGCGGTCATCGGCATGGGCTGCCGCTACCCCGGAGGCGTCGGCACCCCCGAGGACCTGTGGCGGCTGGTCGCGGACGGCGTGGACGCGGTCGGCGACTTCCCGGCCGACCGGGGATGGGACCTCGACCGCCTGTACGACCCGACGGGCAGCCGCCCCCGCACGTCGAGCACGTCCCGGGGCGGCTTCCTCGACGCCGCCGGCGACTTCGACGCGGCGTTCTTCGGGATCTCGCCGCGTGAGGCGCTGGCGATGGACCCGCAGCAGCGGATCCTGCTGGAGACCGCGTGGGAGACCGTCGAGTACGCCGGTATCGACCCGACCACGCTGGAGGGCACGTCCACCGGCGTGTTCACCGGCGTGTGGTCCACCGGCTACGCCGCCGGGCCGGTCCCCGACGACCTGGAGGGCTACCAGGTCACCGGCACCGCGTCGAGTGTGGGGTCCGGCCGGCTGGCGTACCAGCTGGGCCTGCTCGGCCCGGCACTGTCCCTGGACACCGGCTGCTCGTCGTCCCTGGTGGCCCTGCACCTGGCCGTTCAGGCGCTGCGCTCGGGGGAATGCTCCTTCGCCCTGGCCGGCGGCGTGACCGTCAACGCGGCACCCACGCTGTTCACCGAGATGTCACGGCAGGGGGCGAGCGCACCCGACGGCCGCAGCAAGTCCTTCGCCGCCGCGGCCGACGGGGCGGGCTGGGCCGAGGGCGCCGGCCTGCTGCTGCTGGAACGCCTGTCCGACGCCCGCCGCAACGGCCACGAGGTGCTGGCGGTCGTCCGAGGCTCCGCCACCAACCAGGACGGCGCGTCCAACGGGCTGACCGCGCCCAACGGCCCCTCCCAGGAGCGGGTGATCCGTCAGGCCCTGGCCAATGCCGGGCTGGAGGCGTCCGAGGTGGACGCGGTGGAGGCGCACGGCACCGGCACCACGCTCGGTGATCCCATCGAGGCCCAGGCGCTGCTGGCGACCTACGGTCAGGAGCGGGACGAGCCGTTGTGGCTGGGGTCGGTGAAGTCCAACCTCGGCCACACCCAGGCAGCGGCCGGCGTGGCCGGCCTGATCAAGATGATCATGGCGATGCGGCACGGCGAACTGCCGAGGACCCTCCATGTGGACGCGCCCACCCCGCACGTCGACTGGGCCTCCGGCGCGGTCCGCCTGCTCACCGAACCGGTCGCCTGGCCCGGGACCGGGCGGCCACGGCGGGCCGCCGTCTCCGCCTTCGGCATCAGCGGCACCAACGCCCACGTCATCATCGAGCAGAGCATCCTCGAACAGCCCGCCGAGGCCGACTCCGCCGCACCCTCTCCCCGGGGCCGCGCGGACGACCAGGTCCTCTGGCCGCTGTCGGGGAAGTCGGACGCGGCGTTGCGGGAGCAGGCGCGCCGGCTGGGTGCCTTCACCGCCGTGCGTCCCGAGGTGAGCGCGGCGGCGGTCGGGGGTGCTCTGGCGGCCCGCACGGTGTTCGAGCACCGGGCCGTGGTGGTGGGCAGCGCCGAGGCCCTGGACGCCCTGGCCGAGGGCGGCGTGGCGCCGGGTCTGGTCACCGGGATCGCCCGCCCGCTGGGTCGGTCGGTGTTCGTGTTCCCGGGGCAGGGTGCCCAGTGGGTGGGCATGGGCGCGGAGCTGTACGGCTCGGAGCCGGTCTTCCGGGAGGCGATCGACGCGTGTGACGCGGCGTTGGCGCCGTACACGGACTGGTCGTTGGTGGAGGTGCTGACCGGCGGTGGCTCGCTGGAGCGGGTCGACGTCGTGCAGCCCGCGCTGTTCGCGGTGATGGTGGCCCTGGCCGCACTGTGGCGTGCGCACGGGGTCGAGCCCGATGCCGTCGTCGGGCACTCGCAGGGAGAGATCGCGGCCGCGTACGTGGCCGGCGCGTTGTCCCTGGAGGACGCCGCCAAGGCGGTCGCCCTGCGCAGCAGGGCCCTGGTCGCCCTGGCCGGACACGGCGGCATGGTCTCGGTCGTGCTGTCCGCGGACGACGCCGCCGGCTACCTGCGCCCCTGGGGCGACCGGATCACCGTCGCGGTGGTCAACTCCGCCTCGACCGTCGTCGTGTCCGGCGAACCCGGGGCCCTGGCGGAACTGCTGGCGGCCTGCGAGGCCGACGGCATACGCGCCCGCGCCATCCCCGTCGACTACGCGGCGCACTCGGCGCAGGTCGAGGCGATCCGCGAGCAGCTTCTGACCGACCTCGCGGACATCCGGCCCCGGCCCGCGGCGATTCCCTTCTACTCCACCGTCACCGCGGAACCCGTCGACACCGCCGCCCTCGACGCCGGCTACTGGTACCGCAACCTCCGCGAACCCGTACGGTTCGACCTGGCCACCGCCCGGCTCACCGCCGACGGCCACGAGGTGTTCGTGGAAGTCAGCCCGCACCCGGTGCTGGTGCAGGACCTGGACGGCGTGGCGACCGGCACCCTGCGCCGCGACCACGGCGCCATCGGGGAGTTCCACACCGCCCTGGCCCGCCTCCACGTCCAGGGTGTCGCCGTGACCTGGCCGCACGAGCGCCCGCACGGCGTCAGGCTGCCGGGCTACGCCTTCCAGCGCAGCACCTACTGGCTCACCCCGGCGGCCGACGACCACGGCACCGGGCACCCGCTGGCGGGCACCACGGTCGAACTGCCCGACGGGACCACCGTGCACAGCGGCCGCGTCTCCACCCGCACCCACCCCTGGCTGGCCGACCACGCCGTCGACGGCACGGTCCTGCTGCCGGGCACCGCCTTCCTCGAACTCGCCACCCTGGCCGGCGGGACCCTCGACGACCTCGTCCTGCACCTGCCCCTCGCGCTCTCGGACACCCCCACGGACATCCAGGTCTCGGTCGGCGCCCCGGACGACGCCGGCCGCCGCCCGGTCACCGTGCACTCCAAGGGCGGCGACGGCTGGGTCCGCCACGCGTCCGGAACCCTCGGCGGCCAGGTGACGGCCGGTCGCCTCGACTGGCCCGCGAGGAACGCCGAACCCGTGGACCCCGAAGGGTTCTACGCCTTCCTCGACGGACTCGGATACCAGTACGGACCCGCGTTCCGGGGCGTGCGGGAGCTGTGGCAGGGCGAGGACGAACTGTACGCCGAGGTGTCCGTCCCCGACGGCGCCCGCTTCGGCCTCCACCCCGCGCTCCTGGACGCCGCACTCCAGCCGCTGATCCTGCTCAGCCCCGACACCCGGGTCCGGCTGCCGTTCTCCTTCTCCGGCGTCGCCGTGCACACCACCGGTGTGTCGTCCGCCCGGGTCCACCTGGCCCGCACGGGCGCCGGCACCTACCGCGCGACAGTGACCGACCTGTCCGGCAACCCGGTCGCGGACATCACCGCGCTGACCGTCCGTCCGGCCGCCGAGGCCCGGGCCGCGGTGCTGCACACCCGGTGGGTGCCCCTCACCGCGGGCACGCCGACCGAGGTGGTGCCGAGCCCGGTCCTCACCGCGGAAGCCGACGCGGACTCCGTGCACGCCCTCGTCCAGCGGGCCCGCGCGCTCGTCCAGGACTTCCTGGCCGAGCAGCCGGAGCGGGCGGCCGCACGCCTGGCCGTCCTGACCCGCGGCGTGGCCGGCGCGGCCGTACGCGGCCTGGTCCGCAGCGCCGCCGCCGAGCACCCCGGCCGGTTCGTCCTGGTCGACATGGGCGACGCGTCCGAGGAGGACGCGGTCCGGGCCGCCATGACGGCCGGCGACGAACCCGAACTGGCCCTGCGCCGGGACGGCGTCCTCGTGCCGCGGCAGGCCAGGTACGCCCCGGAACTGGCCGCCCCCGACGGTGCGTACCGGCTGAGCGAGTCCGGCACCGGGCAACTGGACGACCTGGCCCTGCTGCCCTGGCAGGAGGCCGCGCTGGAACCCGGACAGGTACGGGTCGCCGTACGCGCGGCCGGCCTGAACTTCCGCGACGTGCTCATCACCCTCGGCATGTACCCGGACCGGCCCCCGTTGGGCGGCGAAGGGGCCGGCACCGTCCTCGAGGTCGGCCCCGGCGTCACGGCCTGGCGGCCCGGCGACCGCGTCACGGGAATGATGCCCGGCGCCTTCGGGCCGCGCGCGGTCGCCGACCACCGGCTCCTGACGGCGATCCCCGACGACTGGAGCTTCACCGAGGCGGCGTCGGTGCCCATCGCGTTCACCACCGCCTGGTACGGGCTGTTCGACCTCGGCGAACTGCGCCCCGGCGACCGGGTCCTGGTCCACTCCGGCGCGGGCGGCGTGGGCATGGCCGCCGTGCAGTTGGCCCTGAACAGCGGCGCGGAGGTCTTCGCCACCGCGAGCCCCGCCAAGTGGGACACCCTGCGGCGCCTCGGACTGGCGGACGACCACATCGGTTCGTCCCGCGACACCCTGTTCGCCGACCGGTTCCCGACCATGGACGTCGTCCTCAACTCGCTCGCGGGAGAACTCACCGACGCCTCCCTGCGGCTGCTCGCCGACGGCGGACGGTTCGTCGAGCTGGGCAAGACGGACGTCCGCTCACCCGAGGGCCTGATCTACCGGGCCTTCGACCTCAACGACGTCGACCCCGCGCGGCAGGGCGACATCCTCGCCAAGGTCGTGGCGATGGTCGCCGACGGGACGCTGGAGCCGCTGCCGGTCACCGCCGCGGACCTCCGCCAGGCCGTCGACTCCTTCCGGCTGATGAGCCAGGCCCGCCACACCGGCAAGATCGTCCTCACCGTCCCCCAGCCGATCGACCCCGACGGGACCGTGCTGATCACCGGCGGCACCGGCACCCTCGGCCAGGCCGTCGCCCGGCACCTGGTGTCCCGCCACGGGGTACGGCACCTGCTGCTCCTCAGCCGCGGCGGCGGCGCGCTGCCGCACCCGGAGCTGCGAGGGGACGCCGATGTGCGGGTCGTGGCCTGTGACGTCGCGGACCGGGACGCGCTGGCGGCCGTACTGGACTCGATCCCGGCCGAGCATCCGCTCACCGCCGTCGTCCACGCGGCCGGCGTGCTCGACGACACCGTCATGGAACGGCTGACCGCGGAGCAGCTCGACCGGGTGCTGCGTCCCAAGGTCGACGGCGCCTGGCACCTGCACGAGCTGACCCGCGAGCACGACCTCGCCGCCTTCGTGCTGTTCTCCGCGGCCGCGGGTGTGCTCGGCAACGCCGGCCAGGCCGGCTACGCCGCCGCGAACTCCTACCTCGACGCGTTCGCCGCGCACCGGCAGACCCTCGGACTGCCCGCCGTGTCGATGGCCTGGGGCTACTGGGAGCAGGAGAGCGGCATGACCGCCCACCTCACCGCGGCCGACCGCCAACGCCTCGCCCGCAAGGGCGTCCGCCCCATCAGCACCGAACGCGCCCTGGCCATGTTCGACACCGCGCTGGCCGCCGGACGTCCCGCGCTGACCACGGCCGACCTCTCGATGCCGCAGACCCTGCCGACGCCGAAGGCCCCCGCGTCGGACCTGCTGTCCCTGGTCGCCGCCCACACCGCCACCGTCCTCGGTCACACCGACGCCGCCGCGGTCACCCCCGGCCTCGCCTTCCGCGACCTCGGCTTCGACTCCCTGACCGCCGTCGAACTGCGCAACCGCCTCGCCGGCGCCACCGGCCTGCGGCTGCCCGCGACCCTCGTTTTCGACCACCCCACCCCCGCCGACCTCGCCGACCACCTCACGGCCGAACTCTCCGGTGCGGCAAAGGGTGTGGTGCCGGTGGCGCCGGCGGTGCCGGTGTCGGACGATCCGGTGGTGATCGTGGGCATGGGGGCCCGGTATCCGGGTGGGGTGGGGTCGCCGGAGGACCTGTGGCGCCTGGTGTCGGGTGGGGTGGACGCGATCGGGGCGTTCCCGTCGGATCGTGGGTGGGACGTCGAGGGGTTGTTCCATCCGGACGCGGATCATCCCGGGACGTCGTACACGCGGTCGGGTGGGTTCCTCGCGGACGCGGCGGGGTTCGATGCCGACTTCTTCGGGATCTCGCCGCGTGAGGCGTTGGCGATGGATCCGCAGCAGCGGGTGCTGCTGGAGACCGCGTGGGAGACGTTCGAGGACGCGGGGATCGATCCGACGTCGTTGCGGGGCAGCCAGACGGGTGTGTTCACCGGCATCTGGTCCTCCGGCTACGTCGGCAGCCCCGACCAGGCACCGCCCGACACCGAGGGCTACCTCGCCACCGGCATCTCACCGAGCATCACCTCCGGCCGGGTCTCCTACCTGCTCGGCCTCCAGGGCCAGGCCGTGTCCGTCGACTCCGCCTGCTCCTCGTCACTGATGGCGATCCACCTCGCCGCGCAGGCACTGCGCTCGGGGGAGTGCACCCTCGCCCTGGCCGGCGGGGTGACCGTGAGCGTGACCCCCCTCCAGTTCACGGAGTTCTCCCGCCAGCGCGCCCTGGCCCCCGACGGCCGGTGCAAGCCCTTCTCGTCGACGGCTGACGGCACGGCCTGGGGTGAGGGCGCGGGGCTGGTGCTGCTGGAGCGCTTGTCGGACGCGCGTCGCAACGGTCACCGGGTGCTGGCGGTGGTGCGGGGTTCGGCGGTGAACCAGGACGGCGCGTCCAACGGGTTGACCGCGCCCAACGGCCTCTCCCAGGAACGCGTCATCCGCCAGGCCCTGGCGAACGCCGGGTTGGAGGCGTCCGAGGTGGACGCGGTGGAGGCGCACGGTACGGGGACGACGCTCGGTGACCCGATCGAGGCGCAGGCGCTGCTGGCGACGTACGGCCGGGACCGGGTGGAGCCGTTGTGGCTGGGGTCGGTGAAGTCCAACATCGGCCACACCCAGGCCGCCGCCGGTGTGGCCGGCGTGATCAAGATGGTGATGGCGATGCGGCACGCCGAACTGCCGCCGACGCTGCACGTCCAGGAGCCCACGCCGCACGTCGAGTGGGACACCGGTGACATCCGGCTGCTGACCGAGGCCCGGCCGTGGCCGGAGACGGGGCGTCCCCGCCGCGCGGGCATCTCGGCCTTCGGGGCCAGCGGCACCAACGCCCACGTCGTCATCGAACAGTTCCCGGAGGAAACCCCCGAACGACCCGCCGCGGACGACTCCGCGGAGCCCACCGTGTGGCTGCTGTCCGGCAAGACGGACGACGCCCTCCGCGCCCAGGCCCGACGGCTCGCGGACCACATCACCGCCCACCCCGGACTCCGGCCGGCCGCGATCGGCCGGGCCCTCGCCACCACCCGCGCCATGCTCGCCCACCGGGCGGCGCTGGTGGGCAGCACCCGGACCGACCTCATGGCGGAACTGGCCGCCCTCGCCGACGGAGACCCCCGCGTCATCACGGGTGTGGCCGGTTCGCCGGGTCGGTCGGTGTTCGTGTTCCCGGGGCAGGGTGCCCAGTGGGTGGGCATGGGCGCGGAGTTGTACGGCTCGGAGCGGGTGTTCCGGGAGGTGATCGACGCGTGTGACGCGGCGTTGGCGCCGTACACGGACTGGTCGTTGGTGGAGGTGCTGACCGGCGGTGGGTCGCTGGAGCGGGTGGATGTGGTGCAGCCCGCGCTGTTCGCGGTGATGGTGGCGCTGGCCGAACTGTGGCGTGCGCATGGTGTGGAGCCGGATGCCGTCGTCGGGCATTCGCAGGGCGAGATCGCGGCCGCGTACGTGGCGGGGGCGTTGTCGTTGGAGGACGCGGCGAAGGTGGTCGCTCTGCGCAGCAGGGCCCTGGTCGCCCTGGCGGACCAGGGCGGGATGGTGTCGGTCGGTCTCGGGCACGAGCGGGCCGTCGAGTTCACGGCCCGCTGGGACGGCCGGCTGACCGTGGCGGTGGTCAACGCCCCCGGTTCGGTCGTCGTCTCGGGTGACCTGGACGCGCTGGAGGAGCTGCTGGCGGCCTGCGAGGCCGACGACATCCGCGCCCGCCGCCTGCCCGTCAACTACGCCGCCCACTCCGCGCAGGTCGAGGCGATCCGCGAGCAACTGCTCACCGACCTCGCCGGGATCGAGCCGAGGACGGTGGACGTCCCGTTCTACTCCACGGTCACCGGCAAGGAGATCGACACCTCCGCCCTCGACGCCGACTACTGGTACCGCAACCTCCGCGAACCCGTGCTGTTCGACCTCGCCGTCGAAGCCCTCACGCAGGACCGGCACGGCGTGTTCGTGGAGGTCAGCCCGCACCCCGTCCTGGCGCCGGTGATGGACGGCCTCGTGACCGGCACGCTGCGCCGCGACAGCGGCCGGCAGGAGTTCCACCTCGCCCTGGCGCGCCTGCACACGCAAGGCGTGGCCGTCGACTGGACGCCGGTCCTCCCCGGCGAGCCCCACCACGTCCCGCTGCCGACGTACGCCTTCCAGCACCGGCCGTACTGGCTGAACCCCGTCGCCGCGAAGGGCGACGTGTCGGCGGCGGGACTGGACTCGGCCGGGCACCCGCTGCTCGGGGCCGTCGTCGAACTGGCCGGGGACCAGAGCGTCCTGCTCACGGGGCGGCTCTCGACGGCCACCCGGCCGTGGCTGGCCGACCACGTCGTCCTGGGCTCCGTGCTGCTGCCCGGCACCGTGTTCGTCGAACTCGCCCTGCACGCCGGACGGCAGGCGGGCTGCGACGTCCTCGACGAACTGGTGCTGGAAGCCCCCATGATCCTGCCGGACGACGGCTCCGTCCCGGTCCAGGTCGTCGTCGGCGCGCCGGACGGGACGGGCCGACGCCCCGTCACCGTGCACTCCCGGACGGGCGGCACCTGGCTGCGGCACGCCACCGGCATGCTGGCGACCGGCGACCGCCCCCACCCGTACGACACCGGCGAGACCTGGCAGCCGGCCGGTGAACCCGTCGACCTGACCGACTTCTACGAAACCCTCGCCGCCCAGGGCTACGAGTACGGGCCGGCGTTCGCGGGCGTCCGCGAGATCCGGCGGCAGGGCGACGAGCTCTATGCCGAGGTGGCGCTGCCCGCCGACACCCGCGACCGCTTCGGTCTCCACCCCGCGCTGCTCGACGCCGCACTCCAGCCGCTGACCCTGCTGGCGGCCGGCCGCCTGCCGTTCTCCTTCGCCGGGGTGTCGATGCGGAAGGCCGGCTCCACGGCCAGGGTCCGCCTCACACCCACCGGCCCCGACACCTTCCGGGTCGCGCTCGCCGACGAATCCGGGCCGCTGGCGGTGATCGACGCGCTGACCGTGCGCCACCGGCCGCCGGGCATGGCGGCCGCCGGGACCAACCAGCTCTTCCGCCTCGACTGGGTGCCCGTCGAGAGCACCGGCGAACCCCCGGCCGTCCACCACGTCACGCCCCCGGCGGGAGACCCCGTGGCGGCCGCGCACACCGTCGCCGCCGAGACGCTGGGCGTGCTCCAGGACTTCCTGCGCGACGGGGACGGCCGGCTGGCCGTCGTGACCCGCGGCGCGGTCGGGCCGGAGCCCGTCGACCTGCCGTCCAGCGTCGTCTGGGGCCTGGTCCGCGCGGCCCAGGCGGAACACCCCGACCGGTTCGTGCTCGTCGACACCGACGACCGCGTCCTCGTCGCGGGGGACGAACCGCAGCTCGTCGTCCGCGACGGCGCCGCCCACGCCGCCCGCCTGGTCCGGGCCGAAGCGGCCGCGGCGCCCAGCCCGCTCGACCCGAACGGCACCGTACTGATCACTGGGGGCACCGGAACACTGGGCCGCCTCGTCGCCCGGCACCTGCGCGAACAGCACGGAATCCGGCACCTGCTCCTGCTCAGCAGGAGCGGGGCGGAGGTGGACTTCGACGCCGAGGTGGTGCCCTGCGACGTGGCCGACCGGGACGCGCTGGCGGCCGTGCTGGACTCGATCCCGGCCGAGCGTCCGCTGACCGCGGTCGTGCACGCCGCCGGCGTGCTCGACGACGGCGTCGTCGAATCCCTCACGCCCGACCGGATCGACCGGGTGCTGCGGCCCAAGGCCGACGCCGCCTGGCACCTGCACGAGCTGACGAAGGACCTCGGCCTGAGCGCCTTCGTGCTCTTCTCGTCCGCCGCCGGTGTGCTGGGCGGCCCGGGCCAGGCGAACTACGCCGCCGCGAACGCCTTCCTGGACGCCCTCGCCGTGCACCGGCGCGCCCTGGGCCTGCCGGGCGTGTCGCTGGCCTGGGGGCACTGGGCCGAGGCCAGCGGGCTGACCGAGAACCTCACCGACACCGACCGCAAGCGCCTCGCCCGCGCCGGTGTGCTGCCGATGCCCACGGACCAGGCGCTGGCCCTGTTCGACCTGGCCCTGGGCGCCGCCGATCCCGCGCTGGTCCCCGCACACCTCGACCTGTCGGCGGCGGCCGGCCGCCCGCTGCTCAGCCGCCTCACCCGCACCAGGCCCGCCCGGCGTACGGACCGGCCGGGCCTGGGCAGGGAACTGGCGGCCCTGTCCGAGATCGAGCAGCACAGCCGCGTCCTGGACCTGGTCACCGGCCAGACGGCCGCGGTCCTCGGCCACCCCGACACCGCGGCCGTCAGCGCCGAGCGGGCCTTCAAGGACCTGGGCTTCGATTCGCTCACCGCGGTGGAACTGCGCAACCGGCTGTCCGCGGTCGCCGGGGTACGGCTGCCCGCGACGATGGTCTTCGACTACCCGACCCCCGGCGCGCTGGCCGGCCACCTGCGGGGCCTCCTGGTCGGCGCCCGGCGCCAGGCCCCCGCCGCACCCGTGCCGGTCGGGGTTCCGGTGTCGGATGACCCCGTCGTGGTCGTGGGGCTGGGAGCCCGGTACCCGGGTGGAGTGGGCTCGGCGCAGGAGCTGTGGCGCCTGGTGTCGGGCGGGGTTGACGCGGTCGGGGACTTCCCGTCGGACCGCGGATGGGACGTGGGTCGTCTCTACGACCCGGCCGGTGGTCCGGGGAGGTCGTACACGCGGTGGGGCGGCTTCCTCGACGCCGCCGCCGAGTTCGACGCCGCGTTCTTCGGGATCTCGCCGCGTGAGGCGCTCGCGATGGATCCGCAGCAGCGGGTGCTGCTGGAGACGGTCTGGGAGACGTTCGAGGACGCGGGGATCGATCCGACGTCGCTGCGGGGCAGCCGGACGGGCGTCTTCACCGGCATCTGGGCATCCGGCTACGGCGCCGGGGCACAGCCGCCCGACCTGGAGGGCTATCTCTCGACGGGCACGGCGACGAGTGTGACCTCCGGACGGGTGTCGTACCTGCTGGGGCTGGAGGGTCCGGCGGTGTCGGTGGACACGGCGTGCTCGTCGTCGCTGGTGGCGATCCACCTGGCGGCGCAGGCGCTGCGCTCGGGTGAGTGCTCGCTGGCCCTGGCCGGTGGCGTGACGGTCATGGCGACGCCGTCGGGGTTCGTCGAGTTCTCGCGGCAGCGGGGGCTCGCGGCCGACGGGCGGGTGAAGGCGTTCGCCGAGGCGGCCGACGGGACGGCGTGGGGTGAGGGCGCGGGTGTCGTGCTGCTGGAGCGGTTGTCGGACGCCCGGCGCAACGGTCACCGGGTGCTGGCGGTGGTGCGGGGTTCGGCGGTGAACCAGGACGGGGCGTCCAACGGGCTGACCGCGCCGAACGGTCCGTCGCAGGAGCGGGTGATCCGTCAGGCCCTGGCGAACGCCGGGTTGGAGGCGTCCGAGGTGGACGCGGTGGAGGCGCACGGAACGGGGACGACGCTCGGTGACCCCATCGAGGCGCAGGCGCTGCTGGCGACCTACGGTCAGGGGCGGGTGGAGCCGCTGTGGCTGGGGTCGGTGAAGTCCAACATCAGCCACACCCAGGCGGCGGCCGGGGTGGCGGGCGTGATCAAGATGGTCATGGCGATGCGGCACGGTGAACTGCCGCCGACGCTGCACGTCGACGCGCCGAGCTCGCACGTCGACTGGGAGTCCGGCAACATCAGGCTGCTGAGCGAGGCCCGGCCGTGGCCGGAGACGGGGCGTCCCCGCCGGGCCGGCGTGTCGGCGTTCGGCATCAGCGGGACGAACGCGCACGTGATCCTGGAGGCACCGGCCCCGGAGCCGGCCGAGGAGACGTCATCCGAGTCCGCTCCCGCGCCCGCAGCCGTCGTGCCGGTGCCGTGGCTGCTGTCGGCCAAGTCCGAGCAGGCCCTGCGCGACCAGGCCCGCAGGCTGCGCGGGTTCCTCGCCGAGCACCCCGAGGTCACGCCGGCCGAGGTGGCCGCGGACCTGGCCGCGCGGGCCCGGTTCCCGCACCGTGCCGTGCTGACGGACCCGGCCGGCCTGGAAGCGCTGATCGACGGACAGCCCGGAATCGTCACGGGCACTGCCTCCCCGGGCCGGTCGGCGTTCGTTTTCTCCGGTCAGGGCGGTCAGTGGGCGGGGATGGGGCGGGGGTTGTACCGGGAGTTCCCGGTGTTCGCCCGGGTCTTGGACGAGGTCTGCGACCTGCTGGGGCTGTCGGTGGAGGTGCTGTTCGAGGACGCGGAAGGGGTGCTGGGGGAGACGGAGTTCACGCAGGCCGGGGTGTTCGCGTTGGAGGTGGCGCTGTTCCGGCTGGTGGAGTGGCTGGGAGTGCGGCCGGACTTCGTGGTGGGGCACTCGGTCGGTGAGGTCGCCGCGGCCCATGTCGCGGGGGTCCTGACGCTGGAGGACGCGTGCGCCCTGGTGGGTGCGCGGGGCCGACTGATGCAGGGCCTGGCCGGTGGTGGGGCGATGGTGTCGCTCCAGGCGTCGGCGGAGGAGGTGCTGGGGTCGCTGGTGCCGGGTGCCGAGGTGGCGGCGGTCAACGGGTCCGACGCGGTGGTGGTCTCGGGGGACGAGGCCGCGGTCGAGGCGGTCGCTGAGGTGTGGCGGGGCCGCGGGCGCCGGGTGCGGCGGCTGGCGGTGAGCCACGCGTTCCATTCGGCGCGGATGGATCCGGTGCTGGAGGAACTGGGCAGGGTGGCGGCGGGTCTGTCGTTCGCTGAGCCGGTGATCCCGGTGGTCTCGACGGTGGCCGGGCGTCCGGTGGACATGGGGGATCCCGGGTACTGGGTGCGGCAGGTGCGGGAGCCGGTCCGGTTCGCGGACGCGATGGAGTGGCTGACGGGCCAGGGGGTCACCGGGTTCGTGGAGGTGGGTCCGCATCCGCTGCTGGTGGGGACCGGGCTGATGCGCCGTGGTGGTGATTCTCCGGAGCGGTTGTTCGCGGGGCTGGGGCGGTTGTGGGCGGACGGCGCGGTGCGCTGGACGCCCCCCGCGACCACGACCGCGACCGCGATGGCGGGGACGGCGGACGTGCGGGTGCCTTCGTACGCCTTCCAGCACCAGCACTACTGGCTCCACCCCACCACCCCGGAACCGACCGGTGACGGCCGGATCGACCACCCGCTGCTGCGGGACGCCATGGAACTCCCGGACGACAACGGCGTGGTGCTGACGGGACGACTCGCCACCGCCGCGCAGCCGTGGCTCACCGAGCACGTCATCGCGGGCGCGCCCCTGCTGCCCGGCGCGGCGTTCGTGGACCTGGCGCTCCGGGCCGGCGAGCACGTCGGCTGCCCGGCGGTCGAGGACCTGACGCTGGAGACACCGCTGGTGGTCGCGGACGGCACGCAGGTGTCCGTCACCGTCGGCCCCGACCGGGAGGGCCGGCGCAGCGTCTCGATCCACTCGCGCACGGACGGCGAGTGGGTACGGCACGCCACCGGGACGCTGGGCGCCGTACCCGTCGAACCACGGGACCCCTGGGCGCGGCAGTGGCCGCCGCAGGCCGAAGCCGTCGACCTCGACGCCTTCTACGACAACCTGGTCGACGCCGGATTCGCCTACGGCACGGCCTTCCAAGGCCTGCGAGCGGCCTGGCGCGACGGCGACACCCTCTACGCGGAGGTGGCCGTACCCTCCGGCGACACCCGGTTCGCCCTGCACCCCGCCCTGCTCGACGCCGCGATCCAGACCGTGACCGTCGCCGACGACCGGGCGAAGATGCCGTTCTCCTTCGCCGGGATCTCCTGGTGGCGCGGCGCCGAGCACGCCAGGGTCCGGCTGACCGTCACCGGCCAGGACACCTGCGCGATCGCCCTCGCCGACCAGTCGGGCGCGCCGGTCGCCGAGATCGCCTCGTTGACCCTGCGCCGGCCGGCCGGGGCCACCACGCGGGACGTGCCGTACCGGGTGGCGTGGCCGGTCCTGGAAACGACGACCACCGGGCCGGACATCCCGGTCCACCACGCCACATCGCCGGTCGAGACCCTGCGGGTGATCCAGGACTTCCTCACCACGGACACCCCGCGCATGGTGGTCGCCACGCGCAACGCGGTGCCGGTCCGGCCGGGCGAGGACGTCGACCCGCAGGCCGCCGCCGTCTGGGGCCTGGTCCGGTCGGCCGCCACCGAGCACCCCGGCCGGTTCGTGCTGGTCGACGGTGCCGACGGCGACGAGGTCCGGTTGGCCGGCGACGAACCCCAGCTCGCGATCCGCGCCGGCACCGTCCACGTCCCCCGCCTCGAACGGGCGCGGACCGAACCGCTGCCCTCGCCGCTCAGCCCCGAGGGCACGGTGCTCGTCACCGGCGGCACCGGCACCCTGGGCGCCACGATCGCCCGCCACCTCGCCGTGCGGCACGGCGTGCGGCACCTGCTGCTGGTCAGCCGGAGCGGCCCGGACGCCCCCGGCGCGGCAGCGCTGACCGCCGACCTCGCCGCGCTGGGCGCGACCGCCGACATCGTGGCGTGCGACGTGTCCGACCGCGAGGCGGTGGCGCGGCTGCTCGCCGGACACCCGGTCACCTCGGTGGTCCACGCCGCGGGCACGCTGGCCGACACCGTCGTGGAATCCCTCACCCCGCAGCAGTTCGCGCGGGTGTGGGAGCCGAAGGCGCTCGCGGCACGGCACCTCCACGAACTGACCTCGGACCTGGAGGCGTTCGTGCTGTTCTCGTCGGCGGCCGGGGTGCTGGGCGGCGCGGGCCAGGCGAACTACGCGGCGGCGAACGCGTACCTCGACGGCCTCGCCGCACACCGGCACGCCCAGGGACAGCCGGCCGTGTCGCTCGCCTGGGGCTACTGGGCCGAGGCCAGCGGCATGACCGGAGGTCTGACCGCCACCGACCGGCACCGCCTGGTCAGGGCCGGCGTACAGCCGCTGCCGACGACGGACGCGCTGGCCCTGTTCGACGCCGCGCTGACCGCGGACACCCCCACCCTCGCCCCCGTCAGGTTCGACCTGCCGGCGCTGCGCCGCGCCGGCGACCCGCCCGCCCTGCTGCGGGAGCTGGTACGGCCCCGGCGCAGGCAGACCGCCGACCGCGTGTGGACGCAGGCCGACGTGCTGCAACTCGTCGTGGGCCAGGTCGCCCTCGTCCTGGGGCACGCGTCACCGGAGGCGGTCAACCCCGACCAGGCGTTCACCGACATCGGGTTCGACTCGCTCACCGCCGTGGAGCTGCGCAACCAGCTCGACGCGGACACCGGCCTGCGCCTGCCCGCCACGCTCGTCTTCGACCACCCGACACCGGCCCGCCTCGCCGCCTTCGTGCACACACGGCTGCACGGCAGCGGACCCGACCCCCTGCTCGCCGAACTCGACCGGCTCAAGTCCACCCTGGACGCGGCGGCCGCCGACGCCGACTACGAGACCGTCGCGGCCCGCCTCGAAGCACTTCTCGCGGCCTGGACCGCCAAACGCACCGGCTCCGCGGCCGGTGTCGACGAGGCCAGCGACGACGAACTGTTCAGCCTTCTGGACGATGTGCACCGCCGGACCGAGGTCATCCGCTCGGGCGAATCCCGCAACGCTGAGGAGAAGTAGCGATGTCCGACGAAGAGAAGCTCCGCACTTACCTCAAGCGCGCCACGGCCGACCTGGGAGTGCTCAGCAAGCGCCTCGCCGCCATGGAGGAGGCCGCGCGCGAGCCGATCGCGATCATCGGCATGGGCTGCCGCTACCCGGGCGGCGTGGAGTCCCCGGCCGACCTGTGGCGGCTCGTCTCGGACGGTGCCGACGCGATCACCGAGTTCCCGCCGGACCGTGGATGGGACGTCGTCTACGACCCGGACCCGGACCGGCCGGGTACGACCTACAGCCGGTCGGGCGGCTTCCTCGCCGACGGTGCCGGCTTCGACGCCGGGTTCTTCGGCATCTCGCCGCGCGAGGCGCTGGCGATGGACCCGCAGCAGCGGGTGCTGCTGGAGACCGCCTGGGAGACCTTCGAGTACGCCGGCATCGACCCGACCACACTCGGCGGCAGCCGCACGGCCGTGTTCACCGGCCTGTGGTCCTCCGGCTACGGCAACCAGCCGCCGCCGGACCTCGAAGGCTTCCTCGCCACCGGAACGGCCACCAGCGCCACCTCCGGGCGGGTGTCGTACCTGCTGGGGCTGGAGGGTCCGGCGGTGTCGGTGGACACGGCGTGCTCGTCCTCGCTGGTGGCGATCCATCTGGCGGCGCAGGCGCTGCGGGCGGGTGAGTGCTCGCTCGCGCTGGCCGGTGGTGTGACGGTCATGGCGACGCCGGCGGGGTTCGTCGAGTTCTCGCGGCAGCGGGGGCTCGCGGTCGACGGCCGGGTGAAGGCGTTCGCCGAGTCCGCCGACGGTACGTCCTGGGGTGAGGGCGCCGGCCTGGTGCTGCTGGAACGCCTGTCCGACGCCCGTCGCAACGGCCACCGGGTGCTGGCGGTCGTCCGTGGCTCGGCGGTGAACCAGGACGGCGCGTCGAACGGACTCGCGGCGCCGAACGGTCCGTCCCAGGAACGCGTCATCCGGCAGGCGCTGGCGAACGCCGGACTGTCGACGGCGGACGTGGACGCCGCGGAGGCCCACGGCACCGGGACGACGCTCGGTGACCCCATCGAGGCGCAGGCGCTGCTGGCGACCTACGGTCAGGGCCGGGACGAGCCGTTGTGGCTGGGGTCGGTGAAGTCGAACATCGGGCACACCCAGGCCGCCGCCGGGGTGGCGGGTGTGATCAAGATGATCATGGCGATGCGGCACGGTGAACTGCCGAGGACCCTCCACGTGGACGCGCCGACCTCCCACGTCGACTGGTCGGCGGGCCAGGTCTCACTGCTCACCGAGGCCCGGCCGTGGCCGGAGACGGGGCGTCCCCGCCGTGCCGGCGTGTCCGCGTTCGGTATCAGCGGTACGAACGCGCACGTGGTGATCGAGGCGCCCGACGAGGAGCCGGTCGGGGTTCCGGCGGGGTCCGCGGACGGGGTGGTGCCGTGGGTGCTGTCGGGGAAGTCGGACGCGGCGTTGCGGGAGCAGGCGCGCCGGCTGGGGGCGTTCCTGGCCGGGCATCCGGGGGTTGACGCGGCCGCCGTGGGCCGGGCGTTGGCGGGACGGTCGCGTTTCGATCACCGTGCGGTGCTGAGCGGTGCGGAGGCGTTGGAGGCACTGGCGGAGGGCCGGTCGGCACCGGGTCTGGTCACCGGGACCGTCCATCCGGTGGGCCGTACCGTCTTCGTGTTCCCGGGGCAGGGTGCGCAGTGGGTGGGCATGGGTCGGGAGCTGTACGCCGCGTACCCCGTGTTCCGGGCCGCCGTGGACGAGTGCGCCCAGGCCCTGGCCCCGTACACCGACTGGTCCCTGGCCGATGTCCTGGACGGTGCCCCGCTCGAGCGCGTGGACGTCGTGCAGCCCGCCCTGTTCGCGGTGATGGTGTCCCTGGCGGCACTGTGGCGTGCGCATGGTGTGGAGCCTGATGCCGTCGTCGGGCATTCGCAGGGCGAGATCGCGGCGGCGTACGTGGCCGGCGCGTTGTCACTGGACGATGCCGCCAAGGCGGTCGCCCTGCGCAGCAGGGCCCTGGTCGCCCTGGCGGACCAGGGCGGGATGGTGTCGGTCGGCCTGGGGCATGAGCGGGCCGCCGAGTTCGTCGCCCGCTGGGACGACCGGCTGACCGTCGCGGTGGTCAACTCGGCCGACAGCGTGGTGGTTTCGGGTGATCTGGACGCGCTGGAGGAGCTGCTGGCGGCCTGCGAGGCCGACGGCGTCCGCGCCCGGCGCCTGCCCGTCGACTACGCCGCCCACTCCGCGCAGGTCGAGGCGATCCGCGAGCAACTGCTCACCGACCTCGCCGGCATCACACCGCGCCCGGCGGCGATCCCGTTCTACTCGACGGTGACCGGCGAGGAGATCGACACCTCCGCCCTCGACGCCGACTACTGGTACCGCAACCTCCGCGAGCCCGTGCTGTTCGACCGGACCACCCGGCTGCTGCTCGACCACGGCCACACCGTCTTCGTCGAGGCCAGCCCGCACCCGGTCCTGGTCTCCGCCGTCGAGGAGAGCGGTCACCACCACGGTTCCGACCTCCTCGTCACCGGCACGCTCCGGCGCGACCAGGAGGACTTCCTCACCTCGCTCGGCCGCCTGCACGTCCATGGTGTCCCGGTCGACTGGCGGTTCCCGGAAGGCACCGGGCTCGTCGGCCTGCCGACGTACGCCTTCCAGCGCCAGCCGTACTGGCTGCGGCCCGTCCCGACGGCGTCGGGCGACCACCCCCTGCTCGGCACGTTCGTGGAACTGCCCGACGGCGCGGTGCTCAGCGGACGGATCTCGCTCGCCACCCACCCGTGGCTGGCCGACCACGCGGTGCGGGGCTCCGTCCTCCTGCCCGGCACCGCGTTCGCGGAGATGGCGGCCTACGCGGCCGGCCGGCTCGGCCGCGGGGTCGAGGAGCTGGTGCTCGAGACGCCGCTCGTCCTCGACGACGCCCCGGTGCACCTCCAGGTCGTCGTGGGCCCCGAGGACGACGGCCGCAGCCCGCTCACGGTGTACTCGCGGGACGGCGACGAGTGGGTGCGGCACGCCACCGGGACCCTGGGCGAGGAGCCGGTGCTGAGAGCCTGGGACTGGCCGGCGGCCGGTGAGCCCCTCGACGTCGACGGGCTCTACGACTCGCTGTCCGTGCTCGGCTACGAGTACGGGCCGGCGTTCCAGGGCGTCACGGCGGCCTGGCGGGACGGCGACACCGTCTACGCCGAGGTGGAGCTTCCCGCCGAGGAACCGTTCGCCCTGCACCCCGCGCTGCTCGACGCCGCCCTGCACCCCATGGCCTTCCTCACCGACCGCACCGGCCTGCCGTTCGCGTTCAGCGGAGTGGCGATACGGCCCACGGGCAGCCGGACGCTGCGCGTACGCCTGTCCGCCACCGGGCCGGACACGTACACCGTGGCCGTGGCCGATCCGGACGGCACCCCGGTCGCGGTCATCACCTCGCTGACCGTCCGGGACGCCACCGCCGTCCCGGACAGCCTGTACGCACTCGACTGGGTCCCCTTCGAAGCGGCGTCGACGGACGGCGGCCCCGCGGACCTGGTCGTCCACGAGGTGTCCGCGCCGGAGCCCGGGGCGGACACCGTCGAGGCGGCGTACGAGAGCGCGCGGAGCGTACTCGCCGTGATCCGGGACCACTTGGCGGGCGAGCGGACGCGGCTGGCGGTCGTCACCCGCAACGCCGTCGCCGCCGCGCCCGGTGACGTGGTCGGCCTCCACCACTCGATGGTCTGGGGCCTGGTCCGCGGCGCACGCGCCGAGCACCCCGACCGGTTCGTCCTGGTCGACGCCGATTCGACCTGGGACCCCGCGCTGATCGCGGGCACCGACGAGCCGGAACTGGCGGTACGCCGAGGGGCGTTGCGCGTCCCCCGCCTGGTCCGGGTCGGCGCGAGCCTCACCCCGCCGGACGGGACCTGGCGGCTGGAGGACACGGGCACCGGCAG
The DNA here is from genome assembly GCF_042721415.1 of Kitasatospora sp. NPDC058444. Classification (NCBI taxonomy): domain Bacteria; kingdom Bacillati; phylum Actinomycetota; class Actinomycetes; order Kitasatosporales; family Streptomycetaceae; genus Kitasatospora; species Kitasatospora sp. NPDC058444. Next base: position 63,277 of record NZ_JBHXLL010000031.1, read on the forward strand.
CATCGACGACCTGGCGCTGGTGCCCCGCCCGGAGCTCGTGGAGCCGCTGGAGCCCGGGCAGGTCCGGATCGCCGTGCGGGCGGCCGGACTCAACTTCCGGGACGTGCTGATCGCCCTCGGCGTCTACCCCGGCGAGGCCCTGATGGGCGGCGAAGGCGCGGGCGTCGTCCTCGAAACCGGCCCGGACAGCCCGTTCCGGCCCGGCGACCGCGTCATGGGCCTGGTCCCCGGTGCCTTCGGTCCGGTCACCGTCGCCGACCAGCGGCTGCTGGTCCGGATGCCCGACGACTGGTCGTTCGCCAGGGCCGCGTCGGTGCCCGTGGTGTTCCTGACCGCGTGGTACGGCCTGCTCGACCTGGGCGGGCTGAAGGCCGGTCAGCGGGTGCTGATCCACGCCGGCACCGGCGGCGTCGGCATGGCGGCGATCCAACTGGCCCGGCGGCTCGGGGCGGAGGTGTTCGCCACGGCCGGCCCGGCCAAGTGGCACACCCTGCGCGCCCTCGGACTGGACGAGGACCACATCGCCTCGTCGCGCACCCTGGAGTTCGAGCAGAAGTTCCCGTCCATGGACGTGGTTCTGGACTCGCTGTCCGGTGAGTTCGTCGACGCCTCCCTGCGGCTGCTCGTGCCCGGCGGCCGGTTCGTGGAGATGGGCAAGACCGACATCCGCGACGCGGCCGACCACCCCGACATCGTCTACCGGGCGTTCGACATCGCCGACGCGGGGCCGGAACGGCTCGGCGAGATCCTGGACGCCGTCGTACGGGCCTTCACGGACGGCGGGTTCGCACCGCTGCCGTTGGACGTGCGCGGGGTCCGGGACGCGGTCGACGTGTTCCGGTTCATGAGTCAGGCCGCTCATGTGGGGAAGATCGTTCTCTCGGTTCCCCAGCCGGTCGATCCCGAGGGCACGGTGTTGATCACCGGTGGTACGGGGACGCTGGGTGGCCATGTGGCCCGGCATCTGGTGGCCGAGCGCGGTGTGCGGCATCTGGTGCTGGTCAGCCGCAGTGGTGGCGGAGTGGCACTGCGTGAGGAGTTGGAGGGGCTGGGCGCGGAGGTGACCGTGGCCGCCTGCGACGTGGCGGACCGGGACGCGCTGGCGGCCCTGCTGGAGTCGATCCCGGCCGAGCGTCCGCTGACGGCCGTCGTGCACGCGGCCGGCGTGCTCGACGACGCCGTGGTCGAGTCCCTGACCCCCGAACGCCTCGCCGCCGTCTGGGAGCCCAAGGCCCGGGCGGCCTGGAACCTGCACGAACTCACCCGGGGACTGGACCTCACCGCCTTCGTCCTCTTCTCCTCGGCGGCCGGCACGCTCGGCGCGGCAGGACAGGCCAACTACGCCGCGGCCAACACCTTCCTCGACGCCCTCGCCGTGCACCGGCGCGCCCTCGGACTGCCGGCGACCTCGCTGGCCTGGGGCTTCTGGGCCGAGGCCAGCGGCATGACCGGGCACCTGAGCGGTGCCGACCAGGACCGGCTGACGCGCGCCGGGGTCGTGCCGCTGGCCACCGACCACGCCCTGTCGCTCTTCGACGCGGCCCTGGCCGCGGACCGGGCCGCGCTGGTGCCGGTACGCCTCGACCTGTCCGTGCTGGCGGGCTCCCCGGCGGCCCCGGCGGCCCTCAAGGGCCTCGTCTCCCGCAAGGCGGCCCGGCGTCCGGCGCGCCACGGCGCGATCGCCGACCGCCTGCGGACGCTGCCGGAGGCCGAACGGCTGCGGGCCGCACTCGACCTGGTCACCGCCAACACCGCCGCCGTGCTCGGGCACAGCGAACCGGGGGCCGCATGGGACCGGCAGCCGTTCAAGGACCTCGGCTTCGACTCCCTGACCGCCGTCGAACTGCGCAACCGGCTCAACACCGCCACCGGCCTGCGCCTGACCGCCACCGTCATCTTCGACCACCCCACCCCGGGGCAGCTCGCGGAGCATCTGCTGGGCCAGATCCTCGACGGGGGTGTGGCGTCGGCGGCCTCGGTGGTGCCCGCGGTGTCGGTGTCGGACGATCCGGTCGTGATCGTGGGCATGGGGGCCCGGTATCCGGGCGGGGTGGGGTCGCCGGAGGACCTGTGGCGGCTGGTCGCGGACGGCGTGGACGCGATCGGGGCGTTCCCGGGTGATCGTGGGTGGGACGTCGAGGGGCTGTTCCATCCGGACGCGGATCATCCCGGGACGTCGTACACGCGGTCGGGTGGGTTCCTGGCGGACGCGGCGGGGTTCGACGCGGATTTCTTCGGGATCTCGCCGCGTGAGGCGTTGGCGATGGATCCGCAGCAGCGGGTGCTGCTGGAGACCGCGTGGGAGACGTTCGAGGACGCGGGGATCGATCCGACGTCGTTGCGGGGCAGCCAGACGGGTGTGTTCACCGGCATCTGGTCCTCCGGCTACGGCGACCAGGCGCCCGCCGACTCCGAGGGCTACCTCGGCACGGGCGCCGCGACCAGCGTGACCTCCGGCCGGATCGCCTACCTGCTCGGCCTGGAGGGCGCGGCGGTCTCGCTGGACACGGCTTGCTCGTCCTCGCTGGTGGCCCTGCACCTGGCCGCGCAGGCACTGCGTTCGGGGGAGTGCTCACTGGCCCTGGCCGGCGGTGTGACGGTGATGGCGACCCCGCTGGGGTTCACGGAGTTCTCCCGTCAGCGCGGCCTGGCCCCTGACGGCCGGGTGAAGGCGTTCGCCGAGGCGGCCGACGGGACGGCCTGGGCCGAGGGCGCGGGCCTGCTGCTGTTGGAACGCCTGTCCGACGCCCGCCGCAACGGCCACCGGGTGCTGGCGGTGGTCCGTGGCTCGGCGGTGAACCAGGACGGCACCTCCAACGGCCTCGGGGCACCGAACGGTCCGTCGCAGGAGCGGGTGATCCGTCAGGCCCTGGCGAACGCGGGGCTGTCGACGGCGGACGTCGACGCGGTGGAGGCGCACGGCACCGGCACCACCCTCGGTGACCCCATCGAGGCGCACGCGCTGCTGGCGACCTACGGTCAGGACCGGGACGAGCCGCTGTGGCTGGGCTCGGTGAAGTCCAACATCGGCCACACCCAGGCCGCCGCCGGTGTGGCGGGCGTGATCAAGATGGTCATGGCGATGCGGCACGGGCAACTGCCGCCGACGCTGCACGTCGACGAGCCGACCTCGCACGTCGACTGGGAGTCCGGCAACATCCGGCTGCTCACCGAGGCCCGGCCCTGGCCCGACCGTGGCCACCTGCCTCGCGCGGGCATCTCGGCGTTCGGCATCAGCGGCACCAACGCGCACGTCGTCATCGAGGCGGCCGCCGAGGAGCCGGCCGGGGTTCCGGCGGAGTCCACGGGCGGGGTCGTGCCCTGGGTGCTGTCGGGGAAGTCGGAAGCGGCGCTGCGGGAGCAGGCGCGTCGGCTGGGTGCCTTCGCCGCCGCGCATCCCGAGGTGAGTGCGGCGGCGGTCGGGGGCGCTCTGGCCGCCCGCGCCGTGTTCGAGCACCGCGCGGTGCTGAGCGGTGCGGAAGCCCTGGAGGCCCTGGCCGAGGGGGGTACGGCGCCGGGTCTGGTGACCGGGATCGCCCGTCCGCTGGGTCGTTCGGTGTTCGTGTTTCCGGGGCAGGGTGCCCAGTGGGCCGGTATGGGTGGGGAGTTGTACCGCTCGGAGCCGGTGTTCCGGGAGGCGGTCGACGCGTGTGACGCGGCGTTGGCGCCGTACACGGACTGGTCGTTGGTGGAGGTGCTGATCGGCGGTGGGTCGCTGGAGCGGGTGGATGTGGTGCAGCCCGCGCTGTTCGCGGTGATGGTGGCGCTGGCCGCGCTGTGGCGTGCGCACGGGGTCGAGCCGGATGCCGTCGTCGGGCATTCGCAGGGTGAGATCGCCGCCGCGTACGTCGTCGGGGCGTTGTCCCTGGAGGACGCGGCCAAGGTGGTCGCCCTGCGGAGCAAGGCGCTGGTCGCTCTGGCGGACCAGGGCGGGATGGTGTCGGTCGGCCTGGGGCATGAGCGGGCCGTCGAGTTCACGGCCCGCTGGGACGAGCGGATCACCGTCGCGGTGGTCAACGCCCCCGGTTCGGTCGTCGTCTCGGGCGATCTGGACGCGCTGGAGGAGCTGCTGGCGGCCTGCGAGGCCGACAACATCCGCGCCCGGCGCCTGCCCGTCAACTACGCCGCCCACTCGGCCCAGGTCGAGGCGATCCGCGAGCAACTGCTCACCGACCTCGCGGACATCACGCCGAGGAGCGCGGACGTCCCCTTCTACTCGACCGTCACCGCGGAGTCCGTCGACACCTCCGTCCTCGACGCCGGCTACTGGTACCGCAACCTCCGCGCACCCGTGCTGTTCGACCAGACCACCCGGCTGCTGCTCGCCTCGGGCAGCGACCCCGTCTTCGTCGAGATCAGCCCGCACCCGGTGCTCACGCCCGCGCTGGAGGAGCACGAGGCGGGTGTGGTGACCGGGACGCTGCGCCGCGACCACGGCACCCCGGCCGAGTTCCTGGCCGCCGCGGCGCGGCTGTTCGTCGCGGGTGCGCCGGTGCGCTGGCCGATCCCTGCGGCGGAGCCGGTGGCGCTGCCCACCTACCCCTTCCAGCGGACGCGGTTCTGGCTCGCCGGAGGCGCGGGAGACGTGTCCGCGGCCGGGCTCGACTCGGTGGACCACCCGCTGCTCGGCGCCGCTGTCGAGGTCGGCGAGCAGCGGGTCCTGACGGGTCGGCTCTCCCTGGCCACCCACCCCTGGCTCGCGGACCACTCCGTCCTGGGGACGGTGCTGCTGCCCGCGACGGCGTTCGTGGAACTGGTGGTGCACGCGGCCGGGGCGGCAGTGGAGGAACTGGTCCTGGAGGCGCCGCTGACGCTGCCCGTGGACGGCGCGGTGGACGTGCAGGTCGTCGTCGGCGCGCCGGACGGGACCGGCCGCCGCACGGTCGACGTCCGGTCCCGTACGGACGGTTGGGTGCGGAACGCCACCGGCACGGTGAGCGGGGAACCCGTGGTCGGGCGGGAGCTGACGCAGTGGCCGCCGGCCGGCGCGGAACCGGTCACCGGGCTCTACGACACGCTCGCCGCGGCGGGCTACGAGTACGGGCCGGCCTTCCAGGCCGTGCAGGCGGTGTGGCGCCGCGGCGACGAGGTGTTCGCCGAGGTCACCGTGCCGGACGCGGCCCGGTTCTCCGTCCACCCGGCCCTGCTGGACGCCGCCCTGCAACCGCTGGCGCTGCTGGCCGGCACGGAAGGCGACGTGCGGCTGCCGTTCTCGCTGGGCGGGATCGCGGTCCACCGCACCGGCGTGACCTCCGCGCGGGTGCGGCTGACGGTGGTGCGCCCCGGCACGTACGCCGTCCACCTGGCGGACCGCTCCGGCGAGCCCGTGGCGACGATCGAGGCGCTGACGACGCGTCCGATGACCGAACGCGGCCCGCTGTACGCCCTCGAGTGGATTCCGCTGACCCCCGGCGAGGGCGCGCTCGGCGACGCCGTCGTCTCGCCCGGCTCGGTCGCCGAGGCGCTGACGGCCGTCCAGGACTTCCTGGCCGGGCCCGGCGAACGGCTCGTGGTGCGCACGCGGGGCGCGGTCGCCGCCGTTCCCGGTGACGCGGTGAGCGACCCGGAGGCCTCGGCCGTCTGGGGCCTGGTCCGGTCCGCGCAGTCCGAGCACCCCGGCCGGTTCGTGCTCGTGGACGCCGACGAACTGCCCGAGGGCCTGTCGGTCGGCGACGAGGACCAGGTGGCGGTGCGCGGCGGGGCCGTCTACGTGCCCCGGCTGGTGCGCTCCGCGCCGTCGGAGTTCGAGGGACGGCTGACGCAGGCGGTCACGGGCAGCCTGGACGACCTCGCGTTCCTGCCGTACGACCAGGCCCCGCTCGGGCCCTTGGAGGTGCGCGTCGCCGTGCGGGCGGCCGGCCTGAACTTCCGGGACGTGCTGATCGCCCTCCGCGTCTACCCCGGCGAGGCGCTGCTCGGCAGCGAGGGCGCGGGCGTCGTCACCGAGGTCGGCGCCGAGGTCACCGGGCTGCGGCCGGGTGACCGGGTCGCCGGGCTGCTGCCCGGCGCGTTCGGCCGGGAATCCGTCGCCGACCACCGGGTGCTGGTGCGCATCCCCGACGAGTGGACCTTCACCCAGGCCGCCACCGTGCCGATCGCGTTCATGACCGCGTGGTACGGCCTGCTCGATCTGGGCGGGCTGGAGGCCGGTCAGCGGGTGCTGATCCACGCGGGTACCGGTGGTGTCGGCATGGCGGCGATCCAGCTGGCCCGTCGGCTCGGGGCGGAGGTGTTCGCCACGGCCGGCCCGGCCAAGTGGGACACCCTCCGTGCCCTGGGGCTGGACGAGGACCACATCGCCTCATCCCGGACCCTGGAGTTCGAGCAGAAGTTCCCGCCCGTGGACGTCGTCCTGAACTCGCTGTCCGGCGAGTTCCTGGACGCCTCCCTGCGGCTCCTCGCGCCCGGCGGACGGTTCGTGGAGATGGGCAAGGCCGACGTCCGGCCCGGTGTGCTGGCCTTCGACCTGGCCGACGCGGGACCGGAGCGGCTGGGGGAGATCCTGGCCGAGGCCGTCCGGCTGCTCGGCGCGGGCGAGCTGCGCCTGCCACCACTCACCACCTGGGACGTCCGCCGCGCGCGGGACGCCTTCCGGTTCATGAGCCGGGCCGCTCATGTGGGGAAGATCGTTCTCTCGGTTCCCCAGCCGGTCGATCCCGAGGGCACGGTGTTGATCACCGGTGGTACGGGGACGCTGGGTGGTCATGTGGCCCGGCATCTGGTGGCCGAGCGGGGTGTGCGGCATCTGGTGCTGGTCAGCCGCAGCGGTGGCGGAGTGGCACTGCGTGAGGAGTTGGAGGGGCTGGGCGCGGAGGTGACCGTGGCCGCCTGTGACGTGGCGGACCGGGACGCGCTGGCGGCCCTGCTGGACTCGATCCCGGCCGAGCGTCCGCTGACGGCCGTCGTGCACGCGGCCGGTGTGCTCGACGACGGCGTCGTCGAGTCCCTCACGCCCGAGCGCCTCGCCGCCGTCTGGGAGCCCAAGGCCCGGGCGGCGTGGAACCTGCACGAACTCACCCGGGGACTGGACCTCACCGCCTTCGTCCTCTTCTCCTCGGCGGCCGGCACGCTCGGCGCGGCAGGACAGGCCAACTACGCGGCGGCGAACGCCTACCTCGACGGCCTGGCCGCGCACCGGCGTGCCCAGGGCCTGCCGGGCGTGTCGCTGGCCTGGGGCTTCTGGGCCGAGGCCAGCGGGCTGACCGGGCGGATGTCCGAGGCCGACGGTGAACGCCTCGCCCGCGCGGGGCTGCCGCCGATGGCGACCGACTACGCACTCGGGCTGTTCGACGGGGGCCTGGACACCGAGGAACCGGCGGCGGTCGCGGCCCGGATCAAGGTGTCCGCCCTGGGCGACCGGCCGGTGCTGCGCGCGCTGACCCGCACCCGCAAGCCGGTGGGGACCACCGGACTGGCGGGCGAGCTGGGATCGCTCCCCGAGGACCGGCAGCGCGAGATCCTGCTCGACCTGGTCAGCACCCACGCCTCGGCCGTCCTCGGCCGCAGCGACAGCGCGGCCGTCAGTGCCGACCGGGCGTTCAAGGACCTCGGTTTCGACTCGCTGACCGGCGTGGAACTGCGCAACCGGCTGTCCGCGGCGGTCGGGACCAGGCTGTCGGCGACGATGGTCTTCGACCACCCGACCCCGGCCCGGCTGGCCGAATACCTGCGGGAGGTGGTCCTCGGCCAGGAGCGCGGGACGGTCGCGCCCGTGACGGTAGGCATCCCCGTATCGGGTGATCCGGTGGTCGTGGTCGGGCTGGGGGCCCGGTACCCGGGTGGGGTGGGCTCGGCGCAGGAACTGTGGGACCTGGTGTCGGGTGGCGTGGACGCGGTCGGGGAGTTCCCGTCGGACCGTGGCTGGGACGTGGGTCGGCTCTACGATCCGGCCGGTGCCCCGGGGACGTCGTACACGCGGTCGGGGAGTTTCCTGGGGGACGCGGGTGGCTTCGACGCCGCGTTCTTCGGGATCTCGCCGCGTGAGGCGCTGGCGATGGATCCGCAGCAGCGGGTGCTGCTGGAGACGGTGTGGGAGACGTTCGAGGACGCCGGGATCGATCCGACGTCGTTGCGGGGCAGCCAGACGGGCGTGTTCACCGGCATCTGGGCCTCCGGCTACGCGGGCGGAGTGGACCAGATCTCGCGCGACGCGGACGGCTACGTGGCCACCGGCACGGCGACGAGTGTGACCTCCGGACGGGTGTCGTACCTGCTGGGGCTGGAGGGTCCGGCGGTGTCGGTGGACACGGCCTGCTCGTCCTCGCTGGTGGCGATCCACCTGGCGGCGCAGGCGCTGCGTTCGGGTGAGTGCTCGTTGGCCCTGGCCGGCGGTGTCACGATCATGGCGACCCCCGCCGCCTTCATCGACTTCTCGCGTCAACGGGGGCTCGCGGCCGACGGCCGGGTGAAGGCGTTCGCGGAGGCGGCCGACGGGACGGCGTGGGGCGAGGGCGCTGGTGTCGTGCTGCTGGAGCGGTTGTCGGACGCCCGGCGCAACGGTCACCAGGTGTTGGCGGTCGTCGCGGGGAGCGCGGTCAACCAGGACGGTGCGTCGAACGGGCTGACCGCGCCGAACGGTCCGTCGCAGGAGCGGGTGATCCGTCAGGCCCTCGCCAACGCGGGGCTGTCGGCGGCGGACGTGGACGCGGTGGAGGCCCACGGCACCGGCACCACGCTCGGTGACCCCATCGAGGCCCAGGCGCTGCTGGCGACCTACGGTCAGGACCGGGACGAGCCGTTGTGGCTGGGGTCTGTGAAGTCCAACATCGGCCACACCCAGGCCGCCGCCGGTGTGGCGGGCGTGATCAAGATGATCATGGCGATGCGGCACGGTGAGCTGCCGTCGACGCTGCACGTCGACGAGCCGAGTTCCCATGTCGACTGGTCGGCGGGTCAGGTCTCCCTGCTGACCGAGGCCCGGCCCTGGCCGGAGGCGGGCCGTCCTCGTCGTGCGGGTGTGTCGGCGTTCGGGATCAGCGGGACGAACGCGCACGTGATCCTGGAGGCCCCGGCCCCGGAGCCGGCTGCCCACGATCCCGCTTCCGCGCCCGCCCCTGCGGCCGTCGTGCCGGTGCCGTGGCTGCTGTCGGCCAAGTCCGAGCAGTCGCTCCGGGCCCAGGCCCGCAGGCTGCAGACGTACGCGGCCAAGGCCCCCGACGAGGACGGGATCGCCGCCGCGCTCGCCGCGCGGACCCGGTTCTCCCATCGGGCCGTGGTGACCGGACCGGAGGCACTGGCGGCCCTGCTGCGCGGGGAGGTGCATTCCGGTCTGGTGACCGGTGAGGCCCGCGACTCCGGCCGGTCGGCGTTCGTGTTCTCCGGTCAGGGTGGTCAGTGGGCGGGGATGGGGCGGGGGTTGTACCGGGAGTTCCCGGTGTTCGCCCGGGTGTTGGACGAGGTGTGCGGGTTGCTGGGCCTGCCGGTGGAGGTGCTGTTCGAGGACGCGGAAGGCGTACTCGGGGAGACGGAGTTCACGCAGGCCGGGGTGTTCGCGTTGGAGGTGGCGCTGTTCCGGCTGGTGGAGTGGCTGGGTGTGCGGCCGGACTTCGTGGTCGGGCATTCCGTCGGTGAGGTGGCGGCGGCCCATGCGGCGGGGGTCCTGACGCTGGAGGACGCGTGCGCCCTGGTGGGTGCGCGGGGCCGGTTGATGCAGGGGTTGCCCGCGGGTGGGGCGATGGTGTCGCTCCAGGCGTCGCCGGAGGAGGTGGCGGGGTCGCTGGTGCCGGGCGCCGAGGTGGCGGCGGTCAACGCGCCGGACGCGGTCGTGGTGTCCGGGGACGAGGCGGCTGTGATGGCGGTTGCCGAGGTGTGGCGGGGCCGCGGGCGCCGGGTGCGGCGGCTGGCGGTCAGTCACGCGTTCCATTCGGCGCGGATGGATCCGGTGCTGGAGGAACTCGGTGAGGTGGTCGCGGGCCTGTCGTTCGGTGAGCCGGTGATTCCGGTGGTTTCCACGGTGGCCGGGCGTCCGGTGGACATGGGGGATCCCGGGTACTGGGTGCGGCAGGTGCGGGAACCGGTCCGGTTCGCCGATGCCGTGGAGTGGCTGACTGGCCAGGGTGTGACCGGGTTCGTGGAGGTGGGTCCGCATCCGCTGCTGGTGGGGACCGGGCTGATGCGCCGTGGTGGTGATTCTCCGGAGCGGCTGTTCGCGGGGCTGGGGCGGTTGTGGGCGGACGGCGCCGTGCGCTGGTCGCCCCCCACGGCGGCGCCGGCGGGAACGTCGGGCGCGCGGGTGCCTTCGTACGCCTTCCAGCACCAGCACTACTGGCTCCAGCCCACCATCCCGTCGGAGGGCCTCGACACGCCCGACCACCCGCTGCTGCGGTCCCTGGTGAAGCTCCCCGACGGGCAGGGCGTGGTGCTGACCGGGAAGCTCTCCGCCTCCGCCCACCCGTGGCTGGCCGAGCACACCGTGCTCGGTGCGACGCTGCTGCCCGGGATGGCCTTCGTGGAGCTGGCCGTCCAGGCCGGCGAGCACACGGCCAGCCCCGTCCTGTCCGAGCTGGTCCTGGAGGCGCCGCTCGTGCTGTCCGGGCAGGACGGCGTGCACGTGCAGGTCACCGTCGGCGCGCCCGACGACGCCGGACGCAGGCCCGTCACCGTGCACTCCCGCACCTCCGCCGAGCCCGACGAGTGGACCCGCCACGCGACCGGCGTGCTCAGTCCGACGGCGGACCCGGCGACACGGGCCGAATGGACGGCCGTGCCGGGGGCGGACGACAGCGAGGCCGCGCCGATCGACATCGGCTCGCTCTACGACCGGCTCGCCGAAGCCGGCTACGAGTACGGGCCGACCTTCCAGGGGCTCACCGGCATCCGGCGGCACGGCGAGGACCTGCACGCCGAGGTGAGCTTCCCGGCGGACCCCGCGCAGCTCACCGGGTACCACGTCCACCCCGCGCTCCTGGACGCCGCCATCCAGCCGCTGACCCTGCTCGCCGGCCTCGCGGCCGGGGACGGCGGCGACGGCGGCACACCGGCGCGGATGCCCTTCTCGTTCTCCGGCGTATCGGTCACCGGGTCGGCCGCGACGGTCCGCGTGGTGCTGCACCCGACCGGGCCGGACACCTACGCGGTGCGGATCACCGACACCGCCGGGACGCCGGTCGTGAGCATCGACGAGATCGTCCTGCGGCCCGTCGAAGCGGCCGGTCCCGGGGCCGGGCGCCGGCCCAAGACGCTGTTCGCCGTCGACTGGGCCCCGATGGCGGCACCGGACGGCCCGGACACCGAGACGGTCCTCCACGAGGTCGTCGGCGGGGGCGAACCGGTCGCGGCCGCCCACGCGGTGACCCGGGAACTGCTCGGCACGGTCCGGGAGTTCCTGGCCACCGACACGCCGGCCCGGCTCGTGGTCCTCACCGGCGACGACCTGGCCTCGGCCGCGGCCCGCGGCTTCCTGCGCAGCGCGCACAGCGAGAACCCCGGGCGGATCCTGACCGTACGGCACGACGGCACGGCCGCCTCACGACGGGCGATCCCCGCCGCGGTGCGCGCCGCCGTGAGCGACGGCGAACCCGAGATCCAGTTGCGCGACGGAACCGCCCTCGTGCCGAGGCTGGTGAGGGCCGCCCCGGCCGCCCCGGCCGGGCCCCTGGACGGCGCGCCCCTGGACGGCACCGTGCTGATCACCGGCGGCACCGGCACCCTCGGCGTCCTGGTCGCCCGGCACCTGGTCGCGCGGCACGGCGCCCCGCACGTGGTGCTCGCGAGCCGCCGCGGCGTCGAGCCGCCCGGGCTCCGGCAGGAGCTGGGCGACGCCCTCACCGTGGTCGCCTGCGACGCCGGTGACCCGGCGGCGCTGAGGGATCTCGTCGCCTCGATCCCCGACCTGCGGGTCGTCGTGCACGCCGCCGGGATCGTCGACGACACCGTGGTGGGATCGATGACACCGGAGCAGATCGACACGGTGCTGCGCTCGAAGGCCGATTCCGCGTGGCACCTGCACGAGGCCACCGAGCACCTGGACCTGCGGGCGTTCGTGCTGTTCTCCTCGGCGTCCGGAGTGTTCGGCGCCCCCGGGCAGGCCAACTACGCCGCCGCGAACGCGTTCCTCGACGCGCTCGCCGAGCACCGGCACGCGCGCGGTCTGCCGGCCACCTCCCTGGCCTGGGGCCAGTGGGCCGAGTCCAGCGGCATCACCGGGAACCTGACCGAGGCCGACCACCGCCGGCTGGCGAGGACCGGGATGCTGCCGCTGGCCACCGAGCAGGCCCTCGGCCTGTTCGACACCGCCCTGGTCGGCGAACGCCCGGTGCTGGTGCCGGTCCGCCTGGACCTCGCGGCGATCGACACCCCGCCCGCGCTGCTGCGCGGACTCGTCCGGCCGCGGCGCGCGCCGGTCCCGGCGGCCGGCCCCGGCGACCTGCGGGCCAGGCTCGAAGTCCTGCCCGAGCCCGAGCAGCGCGCCCTGCTGCTCGACCTGGTCGTCACACACAGCGCGAGCATCCTCGGGATGGCCCCCGGCGGGATCGACGACCCGCGTCAGCTGTTCCGCGACCACGGCGTCGACTCGCTGACCGCCATCGAACTGCGCAACCGGCTCAACGCGGCCACCGGGCTCCAGCTCCCGGCGACCCTCGTCTTCGACTTCCCGACGCCCGAACAACTCGTCAACCACCTCTACGGGCAGCTGTGCTCGCCGGAGAACCGGGTCGCCGGGCCGATGGAGCAGCTGCTGCGCAAGGCCGTCGACGTCGGCCGCGCGCAGGACGGCCTCGACCTGCTGGCCACGGCGTCCCGGCTGAGCCCGGCCACCGACGCGCCCAAGGCCGGGACGGTCGCCCTCGCGACCGGCTTCCTCCAGCCGTCGCTGGTCTGCCTGCCGTCCGCGCTGGCGTCCGGCGGCATCGAGGAGTACGGGCGGTTCGCCGCGGCGCTGGAGGCCGCCCGCGACGTCACGGCGGTCACCCTGCCGGGCTTCGCCGGCGACCCGCTGCCCGCGGACGCCGACGTCCTGGTCCAGGCACTCGCCGAGGCCGCGTCCGCCGTCGCCGAGCCGGTGCTGGTCGGCCGTTCGGTGGGCGCGTGGCTGGCGCTGGAGACCGCGAGGGAACTGGAACGGCGGGGGGCCCGGCCCAGCGCCGTGGTGCTCATCGACGGCTACCCCGACGACCTGCCGGGTGTGCTCACCGGGATGCTCGACGCCGCCCACCAGGTCCAGCCGGTCGACGACGACCGGCTGGTGGCCATGGGCCGCTACCTCGACTTGGCCGGCGCCCCGGAGCCCGTCACCGCGCCGGTGCTGCTGGTGGGCACCGGGAAGCGCTCGTGGCCCCGGCTGTCCACCACCGTCCAGGAGGTGCTCACCGTCTCGGGCGACCACTTCACCGTCCTGGAGGAGCACTCCGCGGCCACGGCGCTGGCCATCAGCACATGGCTGCTCGACTTCAGCGGATACGGAGCCGGGTTGTCCGCACTCAGGGGAAAGGACTGATCATGATCTGGGACAACGTCTACATCGGTGGAACGGGGCGGTACCTGCCGCCCCGCACGCCCGCGACGCAGGCCGTGCCCGACACCGAGACCATGCGTCGGCTGCTCGCGCTGTCGGACTTCGTGTCGTTCACCCACTCCGACGACGTCACCGAGCACGCGATGGCCGTGCACGCGGCGATCGGAGCCCTGCGCGAGTCCGGCCACAGCGGCGCCGACATCTCCATGGCCGCCTACGCCCAGATGGACCACCAGGACCACATGGCGTCGTCCTGCCACCTCCAGCGCGTCCTCGGCCTCGGCCACGCCCTCGTCTACGAGGTCGAGGCGACCAGCAACGGCGGCTCGGCCGCGCTGCAGTCCGCCGCCGCGCACCTGGTGGCCGACCCGGCCGCGACCGCGACCCTGGTCACGGCCACCGCCCGGTTCCTGCCGCCGCGGTGGGAACGCTGGCAGCCCTCCATCGGGATCTTCCTGGCCGACGGCGCGGTCGCGGCGGTGCTCAACCGCGAGGGCGGCCGGGCGCGGCTGGTGGCGACCGCCAACAGCTCCGCGACCCAGATGGAGGTCCTGGCCACCCCGACGATCCCGGACCCCGAGGGCCACCGCAACCGTACGCCGATCGAGGTCACCGGCCTGGCCCCGTACCTGACGCTGATGAGCGGGGCACTGGTCACCGCGGTCGAGCAGGCCGCCAAGGAGGGCGGCGTCGCCGTCTCCGACATCACCAGGTTCGTCGTCACCGGTCTGGGCCTGGCCCAGCTGGAGGTCGTCGTGCTGGAGCCGCTCGGCATCGACCTGAGCCGCACCACCTGGCCGATGCTGCGCGAGCTCGGCCACGTCGGGCCGTGCGACCAACTGCTCGGCATCGACCACCTGCTGCACGACGAGACCCTCAAGCCCGGCGACACCATCATGTCGATCGGCCTCGGCATGGGCTCGCGGTTCACCGCGGCCCTGCTGGAGGTCACCGAGCCGCCCAAGCCCCGTACGACCACCGTCCTCACCGAGCCGGTGCGCGCGCAGGCCCGGCCCGCCGACGCGTACGTCATCGACCCCTCGGGCGGCGACATCTTCGGCGAGGCCGCCGCCCTGCGCGAGCGCGGCCCGGCCACGCCCGTCGAACTGCCCGGTGGCGTGTCGGCCTGGGCCGTCACCGGGCACGACCTGACGAAGAAGCTGCTGCTCGACCCCAAGGTCTCCAAGGACGCGAACAAGCACTGGCCCATGTGGCGCGACGGCGACATCCCGCCGGACTGGCCGCTGATCATGTGGGTCGCGATGCAGAACATGTTCACCGCCTACGGCAGCGACCACACCAGGCTGCGCAGCCTGGTGGCCAAGGCGTTCACCCCGCGCCGGATCGAGGCGATGCGGCCGCGCGTCGAGGAGATCACGGCCGGCCTGATCGCCGACCTGGCCGCGGTGCCGCCGGGGCAGACGGTCGACCTGCGCGCGCGGTTCGCGTTCCCGCTGCCGATCCAGGTCATCACCGGACTGTTCGGGGTGAGCGCGCAGACGGGCGCCGACCTGCGGCGGCTGGTGGACGCGGTGTTCAGCCTCGACGCGGACCCGGCGGGCGTGCAGGCCGCCTCCGGCGAGCTGTACATGCTGCTCAAGGAACTCGTGGCCGCCAAGCGGCGCGACCCCGGCGACGACATGACCAGCGACCTGATCGCCGCGCAGGAGGCGGACGGCACCCGGCTGTCCGAGCGGGAACTGCTGGACACCCTGCTGCTGACCATCTCCGCCGGCTTCGAGACGACGGTCAACCTGCTCGACCACGCCATCCACGCGCTGGCCACGCACCCGGACCAGCTCGACCTGGTCCGGTCCGGGACCAGCACCTGGGAGGACGTGGTGGACGAGACCCTGCGCTGGCAGGCGCCGGTGCCGAACCTGCCGCTGCGGTACGCCGTGGAGGACATCTCCGCGGACGGCGTGCGGATCCGCAAGGGCGAGGCGATCCTGCTGTCCTACGGCGCGGCCGGCCGCGACCCGGCGCAGCACGGCGCCGACGCGGAGGACTTCTCCGTCACCCGGCCGTCGCGGGCCGACCACCTCACCTTCGGGCACGGCGTGCACTTCTGCCTCGGCAGCCCCCTGGCGAAGCTGGAGGCGGCGACGGCGCTGTCCGCGCTGTTCTCCCGCTTCCCCCGGCTGCGGCTGGCCGTCCCGTCGTCCGAACTCGAGCCGCTGGGTTCCTTCTTCACCAACGGGCACAAGACCCTGCCGGTCGTCCTGGAGGAGAGCTGATGGCCCATTTCGCCTTCGTGAGCGCGCCCGCGTCCGGGCATGTGAACCCGACCCTGCCGCTGGTCGAGGAGCTGGTCCGGCGCGGTCACCGGGTCAGCTACGCCACGGGACCGGACACCATGGACGCCGCCGTCTCCGCCGGGGCGTCGCCGGTGACCCTGCCCTCGCAGCTGCCGCCCGACATGGCGGCGCGGGGCGACTTCACCGCGGAACAGCTCGCCGTGACGCTGGAGTACTACCTCGACGACGCGCGTGCCTCCTTCCCCGTCCTGGCCGAGCACTTCACGGCCGACCCGCCGGACGCGGTGTGCTACGACTCGGTGACCTTCACCGGGAGGATGCTGGCGAACCTGCTCGAGGTGCGGGAGATCTCCCTGGTGCCGACCTTCGCGGAGAACGAGTCCTTCTCGGCGGCGCAGGTGTACCTGCCGGCCGACTTCGACCACACCGACCCCCGGCTGGTGGCCGCGATCCAGGACATGGGGAAGTTCGCGCAGGGCCACACCTTCCTCGAGGACCCGAACCTGATGTTCGGCTACGTGGCCCCGACGAGCCTGGTGTTCATCCCCCGCGAGTTCCAGATGTCGGGGGACACCTTCGACGAGCGCTTCCACTTCGTCGGGCCGTCGCTGAGCAGCCGGCAGACCGCCGGGGAGTGGAGCCCCCGGTCGCAGGACCCGGTGCTGCTGGTGTCGCTGGGAACCGTCTTCAACGACCGGCCCGAGTTCTACCGGACCTGCATCGAGGCGTTCGGGGACACCGACTGGCAGGTCGTCATGGCGGTGGGCGGGCTGGACCAGGAGTCGCTGGGCCCGATCCCGGCGAACGTCGAAGTGCACGCGCACGTGCCGCAGGTGGCGGTGCTGCGACACGCCGAGGTGTTCCTGAGCCACGCCGGGATGAACTCGGTGATGGAGTCCCTCTACCACGGGGTGCCCTTCGTGGCGGTGCCGCAGATCCCGGAACAGCGGGCGGTCGCCCGGCGGGCGGAGGAGCTGAAGGTCGGCAGGACGCTCGCTGAGCCGACCGTGCAGGGCCTGCGCGACGCCGTCCAGGAGGTCCGGTCCTGCCGCCCCCGGGCGGAGGCCCTGAGTCGGATCGTGTACGGGGCGGGCGGAGCGTCCAAGGGGGCGGACGTCCTGGAGGAGCTGCTGACGCGGTAGCGGCCGGGCGCCACCGGGCGGTCCGCACCCGCCCCCCGCTCCGGCCGAACGCGGCTCGGCCCCGGACGTCCGATGGAGGACGGCCGGGGGCGAGCCGCGGATCCGGGGTGGTTCCGCTGTCGGGATCAGGAGCCGGCCCGGCGCTTGTTGTAGACGTCGAAGCCGACGGCCGCGAGCAGGACCAGGCCCTTGATGACCTGCTGGTAGTCGGTGCCGACGCCGACCAGCGACATGCCGTTGTTCAGCACGCCGAGCACCAGGCCGCCGATGATGGCGCCGAGGACGGTGCCCACACCGCCGCTGGCGGAGGCGCCGCCGATGAAGGCGGCGGCGATCGCCTCCAGTTCGAAGTTGATGCCGGCCTGCGGGGTTCCGGCGTTGAGCCGCGCGGCGAACACCAGCCCGGCCAGTGCCGCGAGGACGCCCATGTTGGTGAAGGCGAGGAAGACGACGCGCCTGCTCTTCACCCCGGACAGCTTGGCCGCCGCCTCGTTGCCGCCGATGGCGTAGGTGTGGCGCCCGATGATCGAGTTGCGCATCAGGTAGCCGAAGCCGACCAGCAGCGCGCCGAGGATCAGCAGCACGATCGGCACGCCGTGGTAGCTGGCCAGCAGCAGGGTGAAGACCACCACGGCCGCGGTGATCACGGCGAGCTTGGTCAGGAACAGCGCGAGCGGGAGCGGCTCCAGCCCGTACGAGGCGGTCCGGCGCCGGCCGCGCACCTCCTGGAGGACCGCGACGGCCAGTACCGCGAGGCCCAGCAGCAGGGTGAGGTTGTGGTAGTCGGTGTGCGGCCCGACCTCGGGGAGGAAGCCGCTGCTGATGCTCTGGAAGCCCTTGGGGAACGGCGCCACCGACTGGCCCTGGAGCAGGATCTGGGTGCCGCCGCGGAACAGCAGCATGCCCGCCAGGGTGACGATGAAGGACGGGATGCCGAGGTAGGCGATCCAGAATCCCTGCCAGGCGCCGGCCAGGGCGCCGATCACCAGCGCGGCCAGCACCGCGACGGGCCACGGCAGGTGCTGCTTGACCATCATCACCGCGGCGGCGGCCCCGACGAAGGCGGCCAGCGAGCCGACCGAGAGGTCGATGTGCCCGGCGATGATGACGATCATCATCCCGATCGCCAGGATCAGGATGTAGCCGTTCTGCTGGATCAGGTTGGTGATGTTGAGCGGTTGGAGCAGGATGCCGTCCGTCCAGATCTGGAACAGCAGCACGATCAGCGCGAGGGCGACCAGCATGCCGTACTGGCGCACGTTGCCGCGCAGCGCGCGGGCCAGCACGCCGCCGAGGGAGGGGCCGGGACCGGCCTGCGGTGCCTGCGGGGACGAATCCGGGATGATCTCGGTCTGGGCCATGCCTCACACCTGCTCGTTGCTGGATGCGGCGCTCATGGTCATGAGCCGCATGAGGGATTCCTGGGTGGCGTGGGCGCGGGCGACCTCGCCGGTGATCCGGCCTTCGGCCATGGTGTAGATCCGGTCGCACAGGCCCAGGAGTTCGGGGAGTTCGGACGAGATGACGAGCACCGCCTTGCCCTCGGCGGCCAGCTCGGCGATGACCGTGTAGATCTCCGCCTTCGCGCCGATGTCGATGCCGCGGGTGGGCTCGTCGAGGATCAGCACCTCCGGCTCGGCGAAGATCCACTTGCTGAGGACGACCTTCTGCTGGTTGCCGCCGCTGAGCGTGCCGGTCCGGGTGAACACCGTCGGGGCCTTGATGTTCATGGTGCGCCGGAAGGACTCGGCGACCTCGGCCTCCCGGTGCCGGTCGACCCGGCCGTGCCGGGAGACCTTGCGCAGCGCGCTCAGCGAGATGTTCCGGCTGATGTCGTCGATGAGGTTGAGGCCGAGCTGCTTGCGGTCCTCGGTGACGTACGCGATGCCGTGCCCGATCGCCTCGGGCACCGTCCGGGTGCGGATCTCCCGGCCGTGCAGCCGGACCCGGCCGGCGGCCCACCGCCCGTACGAGCGGCCGAAGACGCTCATCGCGAGTTCCGTGCGGCCGGCGCCCATCAGGCCGGCGATGCCGACGATCTCGCCGCGCCGCACGTTCAGCGAGGCGCCGTCCACCACCGTGCGCTGCTGGTCGATCGGGTGCCGGACGCTCCAGTCCTCGACCTCGAAGGCGACCTCGCCGATCTTCGGGGTGCGCTCGGGGTAGCGGTGCTCCAGGTCGCGGCCGACCATGCCGCGGATGATCCGGTCCTCGGAGATGCCCCCGGGGCCGATCGCGATGGTCTCGATGGTCCGCCCGTCGCGCAGGATGGTCACGGAGTCCGCGACCCGGGCGATCTCGTTCAGCTTGTGCGAGATGATGATGCAGGAGATGCCCTGCGCCTTGAGCGCGAGGATCAGGTCGAGCAGCTTGCGGCTGTCCTCGTCGTTCAGCGCGGCGGTCGGCTCGTCCAGGATGAGCAGCCTGACCTTCTTGGCCAGGGCCTTGGCGATCTCGACCAGCTGCTGCTTGCCCACGCCGAGATCGGCGATCCGGGTGTGCGGGCTCTCGTCGAGGCCGACCCGGCGGAGCAGCTCGGCGGCGTGGGTGAGCGTCCGGCGCCAGCTGATGACGCCGCGGGAGGCGTGTTCGTTGCCGAGGAAGACGTTCTCGGCGATGGACAGGTACGGCACCAGCGCCAGTTCCTGGTGGATGATGACGATGCCGCGCTGCTCGCTGGCCCGGATGTCCCTGAACCGGCAGGGCTCGCCCTCGAAGAGGATCTCGCCCTCGTAGGAGCCGTGCGGGTGGACGCCGCTCAGCACCTTCATCAGGGTGGACTTGCCGGCGCCGTTCTCGCCGCAGATGGCGTGCACCTCGCCGGCGGCGACGCTGAGGTTGACCTCGGAGAGCGCCTTGACGCCGGGGAACGACTTGCTGATCGACCGCATTTCGAGAACGGGTCCAGCCATGGGTGTGCGTCCGTATCGTTCGGGGCGGTGCGGTCGGGGAGGTCCCGGGCTCCCGGGAAGCCCGGGCCGCGCACCGCCGGTTCGGCGCGGGGCCCGTCGACCGGGCCCCGCGGGCTACTTGAGCTGGTCCGCGGTGTACTGGCCGCTGTCGACCAGGACCTTCCGGTAGTTCTCCTTGTCGACACTGACCGGCTGGAGCAGCTGCGCCGGGACGGTCTTCGCGCCGTTGTCGTACTGGCTGGTGTCGTTGACCTCGGGCTTCCCGCCGGTCAGCAGCGCGTCGCCCATCTGGACGGCGGCCTTGGCCAGTTGGCGGGTGTCCTTGTAGACGGTCTGGGTCTGCTCGCCCGCGATGATCGACTTCACCGAGGCCAGCTCGCCGTCCTGGCCCGTGACGATCGGCAGCGACTTGGCGGTGCCGTAGCCGACACCCTTGAGCGAGGACAGGATGCCGATCGAGATGCCGTCGTACGGCGAGAGCACGGCGTCGACGTGGGCGGAGGTGTAGGCCTTGCTCAGCAGGTTGTCCATCCGGGACTGGGCGACACCGCCGTCCCAGCGCAGCGTGGCGACCTGGTTGAACTCGGTCTGGCCGCTCTGCACGACCAGCTTCTTCTGGTCGATGTACGGCTTGAGGACGCTCATCGCGCCGTTGAAGAAGAAGGTGGCGTTGTTGTCGTCCGGCGAACCGGCGAACAGCTCGATGTTGAACGGGCCCTTGCCGTCCTTGAGGCCGAGCTTGTCGACGATGTAGCTGCCCTGGAGGACTCCGACCTTCTGGTTGTCGAAGGTCGCGTAGTAGTCGACGTCGGCCGTGCCGCGGATCAGCCGGTCGTAGGAGATCACCGGGATGTGGGCGTCGGCGGCCTTCTGCAGCACGTTGGTGAGGGAGGAACCGTCGATGGCGGCGATCACCAGGAGCTTGGCACCCTTGGTGATCATGTTCTCCAGCTGGGAGACCTGGTTCTCCACCACGTTGTCGCCGTACTGCAGGTCGGTCTTGTAGCCCTTGGCCTGGAACTCCCTGACCATGTTGTCGCCGTCGTTGATCCAGCGTTCCGACGACTTGGTGGGCATCGCGATGCCGACCAGGCCGCCCTTGGCATCGCCCTTGGCGGGGCCGTCACCGGCACCGTTGGCGCTCTGTCCGCAGGCCGCCAGTGAGAGCACCAGGCCCGCGGCGACGAGGCCCGCCGAAATCTTCCGCACAGTTCCTCCAGTGATGTTCCGCGACCGGGCACAGCGCACCCCTGCTGGGTGACTGGGAGCGGTCGAGCGGGGCCGGCCGGAGCGGGGTCACCCGGGTGGGGGAGCAGCGGCTGCGGCCTGGCGAGACAAGAGTGTTAACGCTCACACTTGAACCGTCAAGAGCCCTGGATCACGGTTCGGTACCTGACAGGCGGGGCCGGGAAGCCCGGCCGCCGCCGGAATCCGGGGGCCGCGACCCGGTGGGGATCCGGTCGCGTACTGTGGTCCAAACCGAGGAGGGAACTGCGAGTGGGAACCGACCGTACGGAGACCGAACAGCGCCAGCCCGTGATGGCGGACGTGGCGAAACTGGCCGGAGTGTCCCACCAGACGGTCTCCCGGGTGCTCAACGGCGCCCCGCACGTGCGGCCGGACACCCGCGAGCGGGTACTGGCCGCGATCCGGGAGCTCGACTACCGGCCCAACTCCGCCGCGCGCGCCCTGGTCACCCGCCGGTCGCAGACGCTCGGCGTGGTCAGCTTCGACTCGACGCTCTACGGGCCCGCGGCGATGCTGTACGGCATCGAGCAGGCCGCGCGCAGCGCCGGGTACTTCGTGAGCGTGACCAGTCTGCGGTCCCTGGACGGCCGTTCGGTCCAGGAGGCGGTCGACCGGCTGCGCGACCAGGGCGTGGAGGGCGTCGTCGTGATCGCGCCGCAGACCTCGGCCGTCAGCGCGGTGGCCCGGCTCTCCACCTCGGTGCCGCTCGTCGCGGTCGGTTCGGGCGACCAGATCCAGGTGCCCATGGTGTCGGTGGGCAACCTCTCCGGCGCCGAGGCGGCCACCCGGCACCTGCTCGACCTGGGGCACCGCACCGTCCACCACCTGGCGGGACCGGCCAACTGGCTGGAGAGCCAGGACCGGGAGAAGGGCTGGCGCCGTACGCTGGAGGCGGCCGGGGCCGCCGTGCCGCACGTGGAGCGCGGCGACTGGAGTGCTCGCTCGGGCTACCAGGCGGGTCTGCGGATCGCCGGGCTGCGGGACGTCACCGCCGTCTTCTGCGCCAACGACCACATGGCCCTCGGCCTGCTGCGCGCGCTCCACGAGGCCGGCCGGTCGGTGCCGGGCGACATCAGCGTGGTCGGCTTCGACGACATCCCGGAGGCCGCCTACTTCAGCCCGCCGCTGACCACGGTGCGGCAGGATTTCGGCGAGCTCGGCCGCAGGGCGCTGGAGCTGCTGGTCGAGGGGCTGGAGGGCGCGGCGCGCTCCCGGGCCCACGTGCAGGTCTCCCCGGAGATGGTGTTGCGGCGCAGCGTGGCCCCCGTCGGCCGCCGTTGAGCGGTGGCCGGGCCACGGCGCCCTGACCCCGTACGACGTCCTCCGCCGAGCCGGGCGCCCGCGCACAGCCGATCGTCCGGTGGCCGGTGGCCGGTGGTCGGTGGTGTGCCGGGCCGGCCCGCGGACGGGAGGAACCCCGGCCGGCGCGCGGCTGGGGTTCCTCGATGCGGTGGAGTCCGTCGGGCGGGTGGAGCCGTGTCGGCCCGGGCCGCCCCCGATCGGGAACACCGCGGGTCGGGCGGGTCAGCGCTGGAGCGTCAGGACGCCCGGGCGCCAGGGCAGTTGGTCGTAGGGGCCGGTGGCGGTGGGGGACTTGCCCTGGTAGAGGAACTGGAGGTTGCAGGGGTCGATGGTCATGGTCTGGTCGGGGTTGTCGCGGACCAGGTCGCCGTGGCTGACGTCGTTGGTCCAGCCGGCGCCGCTGTTGGCCTTGCCCGCGAAGGGGTTGCTCTCGGTGGCGGCCTGCGGGGTCCAGGAGCCGTTGAGGCTGGTGGCGGTGAAGGAGCGGAAGTAGCGTCCGCCGGCGCCCTGCGCCTCGACGATCATGAGGTACTGGTTCTTGTCCTTGACCTTGTAGACCTGCGGGGCCTCGAAGAGGTTGGCCGCGGTGTCGGTCATGACCGTGGTGTAGGAGGAGCCGAAGTTGCCGGGGAAGTTCCCGATCGGCATGCTCGCCCGGTAGATGCTGCCGTTGTCACCGGCGAAGAACAGGTACATGTTCTGGCCGTCGGCGATCAGGGTCTGGTCGATCGGGCCGGTGCCGGAGTTGGGGATGGAGCCGGTGAACAGCGGCTGCGGCGCGGACCAGCCGTTGGGGTTGGTCGGGTCGCTCGACGTGCGGTAGATGAAGGGCCACTGGCCCCACTGGTAGGCCAGCACCCAGATGTTCTTGGGCGCGAAGTAGAACAGCGTGGGCGCCACCGCGGCCTGGCCCATCCCGGTCTGCCCGGCGGAGGCCATGTCGGACCAGTTGGTGAACGGGCTGAACATCATCGAGCCGTACGAGGACCCGGACACGTTGGACGCGTAGACCAGGTGCTTGCCGTTGTACACCACGTCGGTGAAGTCCTTCACCGACGCCCAGCCGTTCGCCGGCTGTGCCAGGGCGCCCGTCGAGGACCACCGGTAGGTGGACGGGAGTGCGCAGGTGCCGGCCGTCGGGGTGGGCCTCGGGGTCGACGGTCCGGTCAGGCCGGTCCACTTCTGGTTGTCGGCGCCGGTGCACGTCCAGAGCTGCACCGCGGTGCCGTTGGCCGTGCCGGCTCCCGTGACGTCCAGGCAGAGGCCGGATTCGACGCCGACCACGGTGCCGTCGGCGTTCAGCCGCCACTGCTGGTTGGCGGCGCCGCTGCAGGTCCAGATCTGCACCTTGGTGCCGGCCGTGGTGGCGTGGCCCGGAACGTCCAGGCACTTGTCGCCGTACACGGTCAGCTGGTCGCCGGAGGCGGCCGTCCACAGCTGGTTGGCCCCGTTCGAGCAGTCGTAGATCTGCGCGGCCGCGCCGTCGGTCCGGCCGGCGTTCTGTACGTCGAGGCACCGGCCGGAACCCGCGCCGCGCAGGGCGCCGCTGGTGGCCGCCTGGGCCGGGGCGGCGACGAGCGTGGCCGCCAGTGCCGTCACGGCCGCGACCGCGGCGGTGAGCACCGCGGGCAGTCGCCTGCGGTGGGGATTTCTTCCGCGCATGGGATCTCCTCTGTGAGTGGGTGGAGTCGTCGCACGGCCTTGTCGACAGTCTTGTGAGCGCTAACAATCTCGGGCGCGCTGTCGCGTGGAAGCGGACGCCGTCAACGGCCGTGTGTCGAGGGGGTGGGCGCGGCGGCCGGAGGGGCCGCGCCCGGAGTGCCGCGGTGAGCGGTACGGGGCGTCAGCTGGCGCTGCAGGAGACCGTCGGCCAGGTGGTGCTGCCGTTCTTCGCGACGGTCATGCCCCAGTTGTCGCCCGCGCCGTCGGGGGTGGCGACGAGGGTCTGGGCGTCGGGGTAGGACGCGTTGACGTTCCAGGTCGCACTGACCTGCTCCGGGGAGGGGACCTTCACGGTCACCTTCCAGGTGCTGGACCCGGTGACCGCGACGTTCAGGTTGTAGCGGTCGCTCCACGATTCGCCGGCGGAGAGCGTCGCGGTGCAGCCGCCGCCGGTGCCGCCGCCGGTGGAGGAACCCAGCGTGATGTCGGAGCTTCCGCTGCTCCGGTAGCCCTCGGTGGCCATGATCTCGTAGTTCATGGTCCCGAGGTTCATGCCGTACCGGGCCCACGCGTCGAAGTGGTTCGCGACCGTGATCGTTCCGCCGGTCCGCCTGGCCTGGCGGACGCTCCAGTACTGGTTGAAGGTCTTGATGCCCTCGATGGACGGGGCGTCGTAGCGCGTCGTCTGGTAGATGTCGTAGGTGCCGCCGTCGCTGGTGACGGTCCCCTTGTACGTGCCGGTCGGCTTGTAGGAGCCGTAGTTCTCCACGACGTAGTACTCGACGAGCGGGTTGGTGCTCCAGCCGTAGAGCGACAGGTAGGCGTTGCCGTTGGTGCTCCACGTGCCCGAGTACGTCACCGGGTTGCGCGAACCGGTGCGCCAGCCCTTGCCGGCCACGAAGTTGCCGGCGTTGCTCCAGGAGGTGCCGTAGTGGCCGCCGCCGTTCAGGGCCATCGAGGCCGCACCGGTGCCCTCGGTCCAGAACGAGTAGAAGTACCCGCCGTCGGTGCCGGTCTGGTTCGTGGTGACGGTCGCGGCCTCGGCCGTGCCGGGCAGCATCAGGACGGCCGCGAGGGCCGGTGCGAGGACGCGCGCCTTGCCGACGAGCCGCCAGGAGCGGCCGGGCGTACGGCTCTTGGGGTGGGGGGAGTTCACAGGAGGGATCCGTCCTGCCGAGGGGTGGGGGTGGGCGCGGCCCCGTGCCGCCGACGCCGCGAAGGGGCTGGTCGGCCGGACGGCGTCACGAGGGGGTGCACGGAGTGGCGAGGGGGGTGCACGGAGTCGACTCGTCATCGACGTCGCTGACCCCGACGTCGGGTGGCGAACGCGGCCCGGCTCCAAGGCGGTTCGGACCTGTCGACGGCGACAGTGTTGGCCCGTGCCTGACGGGCTGTCAACACTTTCGGCAGGAGGATCGACAGATTCGCTCGCCCTTGAGTCCGTCCCCGCGAGAACAGACGCAGGTCGGGAGCGCGACGTTCGACGGCGGGCCGGAGGGCTTGGCCGGCACTCTGCCGACTCCCGTGGGACTACCCTCGCATGGGGAAAGAACCTTCGCCCGCGATGGCTCGAAAGTTTCGGCGTGGCTTCGGGTAGCCGCCGAGGCGGGCGTGCCGGCCGGCGGCGGTGCGCGTCAGCCCAGCGTCCACTGCTGGTTCCTGCCGCCGCTGCAGGTCCACAGCTGGACGGGCGTGCCGTCGGCGGTGCCGAGACCGGCCACGTCCAGGCAGAGTCCCGACCGCACACCGGTGACGGTGCCGTCGGCGTTCAGCTGCCACTGCTGGTTGGCCTGTCCGTTGCAGGACCAGACGATCGCCTTGGTGCCGGGGCTGGTGCCGTGCGCGTCGGCGTCCAGGCAGAGCGTGCTGCCGCCCGCGGTCACGGTCAGCTGCTTCGACGGCGTACGGGTCCAGGTCTGGTTCGCACCGCCGTTGCAGGTGGAGATCCGCTGCTGCGCACCCGGCGTCGTGCTCGGATCGGTCAGACACTTCCCCGCGTCCACCGCCCGCAGCGCGCCGGTCGTACCGCCGCCGGAGGAGCCTGAGTCCAGTCCCATGAAGTGGATGGCCTGGGCGGCCATCGCGGTGCCCTGAACCGGAAGTTGGTGTCCGAACCCGGCGAGGCTGTACGCCTCGACCTGGGTGGTGCGGGCGTTGTCGTCGTACCGGGTGCGGGTCCAGTTGCCCGCGGGGGTGTCGGTGGCCGACGGGGTCCGGCTCACGCCGAGGACGTCGGTCCACTGCTTGATCTCTTCGCCGAGGTTGTTGTGGCTCAGGACGGTGTCGGCGGTACCGTGCCACAGCTGTACGCGCGGACGCGGACCGGTGTAGCCGGGGTACCCCGTGGTGCGCACCAGGCCGCCCCACTGCTGCGGGGTCCTGGAGACCTGGCCCTGGGCGCAGGGCGCGTTCCAGTCGCGGACCGAGCCGGTGTGGAAGCAGTGGTAGGGCACTCCCATGAACGCCGCCCCCGCCTTGAACACGTCGGGGTAGTCGGCGAGCATCACGTTCGTCATCATCGCGCCCGACGACTGCCCCGTCACGTACACGGCGCCGGCGTTGCCGCCGTGGTGCTGCTCCGCGTAGGTGATCATCGACATGAGCCCGACCGGGTCGCTGCCGCCGTCGCGGGTCAGGGCCTGGTCGGAGGAGACGTCCCAGCAGCTTCCGCCGGGGTTGGTCGAGGGGTAGATGACGAGGAAGCCGTACCGGTCGGCCAGCGACGCGAAGTCGGTGCTCGAGTAGAGGTAGGGCCCCGATCCCTGGCACCCGTGCAGCGCCAGCAGGATCGGGGGGTTGGGCTTGACGCTGCTCGGCACGTACAGGTGCATGAGCAGGCCGGTGGGGTTGGGGCCGAAGCCCGTGACCTGGGTCAGCGAGGCGGCGTCGGCTCGGGGAGCGGCCTGAACGCTCAGGCCGACCGCGAGGCCGACCGCGGCGACCAGGCCGAGCAAGCGGGACGTGAGGGAGCGGGATCGGAACACGGGACCTCTCTCCGTTCGAATTTGTTTTGAGCGTTACGTATTGTTCGGGCGTCACCGCCGAAAAGACAACACCCGGGACGCGCCCGGATCCGCGTGACCGTCGCCGCGGTCCGGGGAGCGGCGGGCCCGGGAGACGGGCGTGAACACCACTCGGGCGCCCGGGGTGCCGGAGCGAGCCGGTCAAGATTGGGTAACGCGCCCCCCGGCCCTTGTCGCAGCGAATTGTGAGCGTTAACAATTCACCTGAGCGAAACCCGCACACCGGGCCGGCCCACCCGCTTCGGCCCGCCCGCTTCGGCCCGCCCGGCGCGTGCGGCCCCGTCCACCCCGGACGGGCAGACTGGCCGCCGGGCCCCCGCACCGTCGCGGACCCGGCCCGGCGGCCGGCACCGCGAACCCGACCTGCTACGAAGGACGTGAACGTGCCACCAACCTCCGACTCCCCGGAGCGCCATGTCGTCGGCGTCGACTTCGGCACGCTGTCCGGTCGTGCCGTGGTGGTCAGGGTCAGCGACGGCGAGGAACTCGGCACCGCCGTCCACGAGTACCCGCACGGCGTCATCGAGAACGAACTCCCCGGCACCCGCCGGAAGCTGCCGCCCGACTGGGCGCTCCAGCACCCCGGGGACTGGCGCCGGGTGCTGCGCACCGCGGTCCCCGCGGCGCTCGCCGCCGCCGGCGTCGACCCGGCCACCGTGATCGGCATCGCCACCGACTTCACCGCCTGCACCGTCCTGCCGGTCACCGCCGACGGCACCCCGCTCGCCGAGACCGCCCTCGGCGACCGCCCGCACGCCTGGCCGAAGCTCTGGAAGCACCACGCCGCCCAGAGCCACGCGGACCGGATCAACCACCTCGCCCACCAGCGCGGCGAGCGCTGGATCGGCCGCTACGGCGGCAAGATCTCCGCCGAGTGGCAGTTCGCCAAGGCGCTGCAGCTCCTGGAGGAGGACCCGGGCGTCTACGCCGCCACCGAACGCTGGATCGAGGCCGCCGACTGGATCGTCTGGCAGCTCACCGGCGCCGAGAGCCGCAACACCTGCACGGCCGGCTACAAGGGCATCTTCCAGGAGGGCGAGTACCCGTCCGAGGAGTACCTGGCCGCCCTCAACCCGGACTTCGCCGACTTCGCCCGCACCCGGCTGGCCCACCCGCTCTCCGCCCTCGGCTCCCGGGTCGGGTCGCTGACCGCCGAGGCCGCCGCCTGGACCGGGCTGCCCGAGGGCATCGCGGTCGCCGCCGGGAACGTCGACGCCCACGTCGCCGCCCCCGCCGCCCAGGCGGTCGAGAACGGACGGCTGCTCGCCATCATGGGCACCTCCACCTGCCACGTCGTCAACGCCGCGACCCTCGCCGACGTCCCCGGGATCTGCGGCGTCGTCGACGGCGGCATCGTCGAGGGCGCGTACGGCTACGAAGCCGGGCAGAGCGCCGTCGGCGACATCTTCGCCTGGTGGCTGCGCCAGGGCCTGCCCGCCGACTACCTGGCCGAGGCCGAGGCCAGGGGCGAGGACGCCCACCAGCTGCTCACCCGCAAGGCCGCCGTCCAGCCCGTCGGCGGGCACGGCCTGGTCGCGCTGGACTGGTTCAACGGCAACCGCTCCACGCTGGTCGACCACCACCTCTCCGGCGTGCTCGTCGGGCTCACCCTGGCCACCCGCCCCGAGGACGTCTACCGGGCGCTCCTGGAGGCCACCGCCTTCGGCACCCGCACCATCGTCGAGGCGCTGGAGGACGGCGGCGTCCCGGTCACCGAGTTCATCGTCGCCGGCGGCCTGAAGAAGAACCAGCTGCTGATGCAGATCCACGCCGATGTCCTGCGCCGCCCGGTCTCGCTCGCGGTCTCCGCCCAGGGCCCCGCCCTCGGGTCCGCCATCCACGCCGCCGTCGCGGCCGGCGCCCACCCCGACGTGCGCGCGGCGGCCGCCGCGATGGGCCGGGTCGAGCGCGCCGCCTACCGGCCCGACCCGGCCCGGGCCGACGCCTACGACGCCCTGTACGCCGAGTACCGCGAACTGCACGAGCACTTCGGCACCCCCGCCGACAAGCAGCTGCACCGCCTGCGCCGACTGCGCGATTCCGCATGGGGCGACACCGCCCCGACGCAGAACAGTGAGGAATCATGAGCGACCCCACCGACCCGATCGACCCCACCGACCCGATCGACCTGCTCCGGCAGCAGGTCAGCGACCTGCACCAGGAGCTGGTCCGCTACGACCTGGTGGTCTGGACGGCCGGCAACGTCTCCGCCCGGGTGCCGGGCGAGGACCTGATGGTGATCAAGCCGAGCGGCGTCCCCTACGACGAGCTGTCGCCCGAGTCCATGATCCTGTGCGACCTGGACGGCAACGTGGTCGAGGGCGACTACGCCCCCTCCTCCGACACCGCCGCGCACGCCTACGTCTACCGGCACATGCCCGAGGTCGGGGGAGTGGTGCACACCCACTCCACCTACGCCTGCGCCTGGGCCGCCCGCGGCGAGGCCGTGCCCTGCGTGCTGACCGCCATGGCCGACGAGTTCGGCGCGGAGATCCCGGTCGGCCCGTTCGCGCTGATCGGCGACGACTCGATCGGCCGCGGCATCGTGGAGACCCTGCGCGGCCACCGCTCGCCCGCCGTCCTGATGAAGAGCCACGGCGTCTTCACCATCGGCAAGGACGCCAGGGCCGCCGTCAAGGCCGCCGTGATGTGCGAGGACGTCGCCCGCACCGTGCACGTGTCCCGCCAGCTCGGCGAACCGCTGCCGATCGCCCAGGCCGACATCGACCGCCTCAACCTCCGCTACCAGAACGTGTACGGCCAGCAGCCCGCCCGCTGACCAGCAAGGAGACACCCATCATGACGTCGATCGAGGGCCGCGAGGTCTGGTTCCTGACCGGCAGCCAGGGCCTCTACGGCGAGGAGACGCTCCGCCGGGTCGCCGAGCAGTCCCGGCGGATCGCCGAGACCCTGGACGGTTCGGCGGAACTGCCCGTCAAGGTGGTCTGGAAGCCGGTGCTCACCGACGCCGGCGCCATCCGCCGGATCTGCCTCGACGCCAACGCGGCGGACGACTGCATCGGCCTGATCGCCTGGATGCACACCTTCTCCCCGGCCAAGATGTGGATCGCCGGACTGGACGCCCTGCGCAAGCCGCTGCTCCACCTGCACACCCAGGCCGACGTCGAACTGCCCTGGGCCACCATCGACATGGACTTCATGAACCTGAACCAGGCCGCCCACGGCGACCGCGAGTTCGGCTACATCCAGTCCCGCCTGGGCGTCGCCCGCAAGACCGTCGCCGGACACGTCAGCGACCCCGTCACCACCCGCCGGATCGGGTCGTGGGCCCGCGCCGCCGTCGGACGCGCCGAACTCGCCACCCTCAAGCTGGCCCGGTTCGGCGACAACATGCGCGACGTCGCCGTCACCGAGGGGGACAAGGTCGAGGCCCAGCTCCGGTTCGGCGTCTCGGTCAACACCTACGGCGTCAACGACCTGGTCGAGGCGGTCGACGCCGCATCCGAGGCCGAGGTCACCGAACTGGTCAAGGAGTACGAGGACGGCTATCGGCTCGCCCCCGCCCTGCGCCCCGGCGGTGAGCGGCACGACGCGCTGCGCTACGCCGCCCGGATCGAGGCCGGCCTGCGGGCCTTCCTGACGGCGGGCGGCTTCCGCGCCTTCACCACCAACTTCGAGGACCTCGGCGGGCTGCGCCAGCTGCCCGGCCTGGCCGTGCAGCGGCTGATGGCCGACGGCTACGGATTCGGCGGCGAGGGCGACTGGAAGACCTCGGTGCTGCTGCGCACCCTCAAGGCGGCCGCCGCCGGCCTGCCTGGCGGCACCTCCTTCATGGAGGACTACACCTACCACCTGGAGCCCGGGCGGGAGTTGATCCTCGGCGCGCACATGCTGGAGGTCTGCCCGAGCATCGCCGCCGCCACCCCGTCCTGCGAGGTGCACCCGCTGGGCATCGGCGGCCGGGAGGACCCGGTCCGGCTGGTCTTCGACGCCGCGCCCGGCCCGGCCGTGGTGGTCGGGCTGGCGGACCTGGGCGACCGCTTCCGGCTGGTCGCCAACGAGATCGACGTGGTCGACCCGGCCGAGCCGCTGCCCAGGCTCCCGGTGGCCCGCGCGGTCTGGCGGCCGCGGCCGGACTTCCGGACCTCCGCCGAGGCCTGGCTCGCCGCCGGCGCGCCGCACCACACGGTGCTCACCGGCGCGCTCGGCGCCGAGCACCTGGAGGACCTCGCGGAGATGCTCGGCACCGAACTGGTGCTGATCGACGGCGGCACGACGATCCGCCGGTTCACCCGGGAGCTGCGCTGGAACCAGGCGTACCACCGCCTGGCACAGGGCTTCTGAGCCCGTCGCCCCCTCGGGGCGGCACCCGCCACGGGTGCCGCCCCGCCGGCACGTGCACATCCGGGAGGGGTCGGGCGCTCAGGCGCAGGCGCCGCCGTTGAGGGTGAAGCGGGCGGGTGCCCCGTTGGTGCCCGAGTAGGTCGCCTGGAAGCCGAAGCCCGCCGTGGCGCCCGGTGCGAGGGTGCCGTTCCAGCCCGCGTCGCGGGCGGTCACCTCGCTCCCCGACTGGGTCACGGTGGCGTTCCACGCGGTGGAGATCCTCTGGTCACCCGCGAAGTTCCAGCCGAGCGTCCAGCCGGAGACCGGCGAGGTTCCCGTGTTCCGCACGGTCACCGTCGCGGTGAACCCGTCGCCCCACGAGCTGCCGAGCCCGTACGACACGGAGCACGAGGCCGACGGGGCGCCGCGGCGCTCCGCGGCGAAGGCCGCGAGCCAGGCGAGGGAGGCGTTCCAGTTGATCGCCACCTCGTTGGTGGAGTACGAGCCGATGTCGTCGACGTAGCACGCGGCCGGTGCGCAGCCGGCGAGCAGCGCCTTCGCCACCGGGTCCTCCAGCGCCGCGTCCGGCCCACCGGCGAAGGAGCCGGCCGGCGGGTGCGGTAGCGAGGCGTCGTTCTGGTGTGCCCAGAAGCGGTGGTGCTGGTTCTCGGAGGCGCGCTCGCCGTAGCCGGTGACGTACGAGCGGTCCAGGGCGTTGCGGCCCAGCAGGTAGTCCAGCGACTCCAGCGCTCCCGCCCGGTAGCGCTGCGCACCGGTCAGGTCGTACGCGACGGCCAGCACCATCGCGTTGTCGGCCACGGAGCCGTTGGAGCCCCACACGTAGCCGTCGGCGGCGAGCGGCACCGCGTAGCCCTGTCCGGCCATGGTGGACAGGTGGTGGTCGGCGGCCGAGGTCAGCAGGCCGCGCAGCCGGGTCAGGTCGTCGGCGGGCAGGGCGACGCCGGGGACGGTCGCGAGGGTGATCCGGCCGAGCGTCGCGGTTCCGCCCCACCAGAACGCGTCCGCCGGCCCGGCGTGGTGCGGGGAGCCGGTCACCGCGTCCCGGTACCGCGACTCGCCGGTGGTGGCGAGGAGTTCGGCCGCCGCCCAGTAGAACTCGTCGGAGACGTCGGCGTCCTCGTAGGCGCCGCCGCCGGTGTTGTCGGTCGCCGGGGCCAGGACCGCGGGGTTGGCCTCGGCGGCCGCCCAGGCGTGCCGGGCCGCGTCCAGGCAGCGGGCGGCGAAGGCCGGGTCGTACGTGGCGTACACCCGGGCGCACTGCGCCGCGGTGGCGGCCAGGTTGAGGGTGGCGGCGGTCGAGGGCTGGTGCAACTCGCGCTGCTCGGAGTCGAGTTCCGGCCTGGTCGGCAGGGCGGTCCATGTGTCGTCGTGCATCTTGTGGAAGGCCATGCCGGCCATCGGCCGGCCGGCCGGGACCTGCATCCGCAGCAGGAACTCCAGCTCCCAGCGGGCCTCGTCCAGGACGTCCGGCACCCCGTTGCCGCGCTCCGGTACGCGGAGCGTGGAGTCGCCGAGCGCCGCGTCGCCACCGGAACGGCGGGCGCGCTCGAAGGAGTTGACGAGCTCCCAGGTGGCGATGCCGCCGTTCACGACGTACTTGCCCTGGTCGCCGGCGTCGTACCAGCCGCCGCGCACGTCCAGCCGGTAGTCGCACACCCCGGTCCGGCAGGGGACGCTGGTGTCGCCCCTGTTCGGCGCCACGCCCAGGTGGGCGGCGGGGCGGGCGTAGGCGCCGCCGGCCAGCGACGCTTCGATCGCGATGCCGCTGCGCTGCTGGTAGAAGAAGGACATGCTGTCGGTGCGGAGGCCGTCGTAGAGCGACGCCGAGATGTCGAACGGGTGGCTGGGCCGACCGCCGACCACCAGGGTGAAGCCGGTGCCGATGCCGGTGTACCCGTCGAAGTCGACCAGGTGGGTGGACTGGCCGGACGCCCGGTCGGCGCCGTGCACCGCAGTGGTGCCGGAGGCGACCTGCGCTCCGGAGGCGTCGCGGAGCTGCCAGGCCAGCGGAGTGGTGGCGGAGCTGACCACGGTGGCCCGCTTGGGGCCGTCCGGCAGGTACCCGAGCTGGTTGACCCGGACGGGGAAGTCGGCGGCGGTGGCGGCCGGAGCCGCTGGAGCGACCGAGGTGGCCGCGCCGGCGGAGGTCGCGGTGGCGGCGGCGGTCAGGCCGGCGCCGGCCAAGGCGAGAGCGGTGAGCACGGCGGCCGTGCGGCGCGGCACGGTACGGACGGGGGTGGCAGGAGGCACGGGTGGGGCCTTCCTCGGTGAGGGAGGGTGCGGGAGGTGGGGGCTCCGGAGTGGGAGCGCTCCCACGTGCCCCATCAAGCCAGCCCGCAAGGGCCGCGTCAAGGCGTCGAACGCGAACGGCCACTGACGTGACGTCAGGGCATCCGGTCCTCCGGCGCCCGCGGGCGGGGAACGCGCGCGGGCCGGGTCGTGCCTCGGGCGTGTCGAACGCGCGCGAGGCACGACCCGGCCGGGGGCGAACTGCGGTCAGCGGGCGCCGAGGAGGTGTTCCAGGGCCAGTTGGTCCAGCTGCTCGAAGGCCATGCCGCGCCGGGCGGCGGCGTCCACGTCGAACTCCTCGAAGGCGGAGCGGTCCGCCAGCAGCCCGGCCAGGCCGTCCCCGGCCGTGGGCAGGGCGAGTTCGGGCAGCCGGGAGGCGGCGAGCGCGGCCCGCACCTCCGGGTCGGCCCGGAAGGCGCGGGAGCGCTCGGCCAGCAGCAGGTAGTTGCGCATGCAGCCGGCCGCCGAGGCCCAGACGCCGTCGAAGTCCTCGGTGCGCGGCGGCTTGAAGTCGAAGTGCCGCGGGCCGTCGTAGCCCGCCGACTCCAGCAGGTCGACCAGCCAGAAGGCCTGCCGGAGGTCTCCCGCGCCGAAGCGCAGGTCCTGGTCGTACTTGATGCCGGACTGGCCGTTGAGGTCGATGTGGAACAGCTTGCCGTGCCACAGGGCCTGGGCGATGCCGTGCGGGAAGTTGAGCCCGGCCATCTGCTCGTGCCCCACCTCCGGGTTGACGCCGACCCGCTCGGGGCGCTCCAGCGCGTTGATGAACGCCAGGGCGTGGCCGACCGTGGGCAGCAGGATGTCGCCGCGCGGCTCGTTGGGCTTGGGCTCGATCGCGAACCGCAGGTCGTAGCCCTGCTGCTCGACGTACTCGCCCAGCAGGTCGAAGGCCTCCTTCAGCCGGTCCAGGGCGGTGCGCACGTCCTTGGCGGCGCCGGACTCCGCACCCTCGCGACCGCCCCAGGCGACGTAGACCGAGGCGCCGAGCTCCGCGGCCAGGTCGATGTTGCGGATCGTCTTGCGCAGCGCGTAGCGCCGCACGTCGCGGTCGTTGGCGGTGAAGGCGCCGTCCTTGAAGACGGGGTGGGTGAACAGGTTGGTGGTCGCCATCGGGACCTTCAGCCCGGCGGCGTCGAGCGCGGCGCGGAAGCGCTTGACGGCCTCCTCGCGGGTGGCCTCGCCCGCGCGGAAGGGGATCAGGTCGTCGTCGTGGAAGGTCACGCCGTAGGCGCCGAGTCCGGCCAGCCGCTGGACGGTCTCGACCGGGTCGAGGGCGGGCCGGGTCGCGTCTCCGAAGGGGTCGCGCCCCTGCCAGCCGACGGTCCACAGGCCGAAGGTGAACTTGTGCGCGGGGGTGGGGGCGAGCGGGTCGCTGGGCATGGTGCGGCTCCGGATCGGTGGCGAGGGGGGTGTTTGTCAGGGCTCTCAACAAATTAGTATGCCGGGACGTCAGAAGGAACCCCAGCGGAGGAACACATGGCTGAGCAGCGTGTCGTGATCGGCGTCGACAGCTCGACCCAGTCCACCAAGGCCCTCGCCGTCGACATCGACACGGGCACGGTGCTGGGCGAGGGCCGCGCCCCGCACACCGTCAGCGAGGGAGCCGGCCGGGAGAGCGATCCCGAACAGTGGTGGCGGGCGTTCGAGCAGGCCGCCGTACGGACCGGCTGGGCCGATCGCGCCGCCGCCGTCTCGATCGCCGGCCAGCAGCACGGCCTGGTCACCCTGGACGCGACCGGCGCGCCGGTGCGCCCCGCGCTGCTGTGGAACGACGTCCGCTCCGCCCCCCAGGCCGCCGAGCTGCGGGCCGCGATCGGCCCGGCGGAGATCACCCGCCGCACCGGCAGCCTGCCGACCGCCGCCTTCACCGCCCCCACGTGGGCCTGGCTGCGCGCCGCCGAGCCCGCCGCCGCCGACCGCGTCGCCGCCGTCCGGCTCCCGCACGACTTCCTCACCGAGCGGCTGACCGGGGAGGCCGTGACCGACCGCGGCGACGCGTCCGGGACGGGCTGGTGGGGCCCGGACGGCTACGACCGGGACCTCCTCGACCGCATCGGCCTCGACCCGGCGCTGCTGCCGCGGGTCCTCGGACCGGGCGCGCGGGCCGGCGTGGTCCGCCCGGGGACGGCGCTGCGCGCGGGAGCCCCGGTCGCCGCCGGAACCGGCGACAACATGGCCGCCGCCCTCGGGCTCGGCCTGCGGCCCGGGCAGCCGGTGCTCAGCCTCGGCACCTCCGGGACGGTCTACGCCGTCGGCCGGCAGCGGCCGGTGGACCCGAGCGGGACGGTCGCGGGCTTCGCCGACGCCCTCGGCGGCTGGCTGCCGCTCGCCTGCACGCTGAACTGCACGCTCGCCGTCGACCGGATCGCCGCCCTGCTCGGACGCGACCGCGAGGACGTCGAGGAGGGCGGCACCGCGGTGGTGCTGCCCTACCTGGACGGCGAGCGCACACCGGACCTGCCCGGAGCGTCCGGCCTGGTCCACGGGCTGCGCCACGACACCACGCCGGGGCAACTGCTCCAGGCCGCGTACGACGGCGCCGCCCACGCCCTGCTCACCGCGCTGGCCGACGTGCTGCGCGCGGGCGGTGAGGACCCGTCGGGCGAGGAGCCGCTGCTGCTGATCGGCGGCGGCGCCCGCGGCCGCGCCTGGCAGCGGACCGTCCTGCGGCTCTCGGGCCGGGCCGTGCGGGTGCCCGCCGCCCGGGAGCTCGTCGCACTCGGCGCGGCCGCCCAGGCCGCCGCCCTGCTCACCGGCGAGCCCGCCGACGCGGTGGCACGCCGCTGGCGCACCGCCGAGGGCCCGGTGCTGGAGCCCGTCGCACCGGACACGGACGCGCTCGAACGGATCAGCGGTACCCTGCGTCGGGCCGGGGCCTTGCAGGGAGCCCCGGCCGGGGACCGGTAGGAGGGGCGCGGCGTGACAGTGGTCGGCAGAGCGAGGAACGGCCAGGGCGTCGGCCCCGCGTCGCAGCAGGACATGCGACGGCGGAACCTCTCGGTGGTCCTCGGCGCGGTCGCCGCGCACAGCCCGCTCGCCCGCCCGCTGTCCCGCGCCGACGTCGCGGCCCGCGTCGGCCTGACCAGGGCGGCCGTCTCCTCGCTGGTCGACGAGCTGATCGGGCGGGGTGCGCTGACCGAGGCGGAGACCGCGTCCGACGGGCGGGTCGGCCGCCCCGGGCGCGCGCTGGCGGTGAGCGACCGGGGCCCGGCCGGCCTCGGTCTGGAGATCGGGGTCACGCACCTCGGCGCGTGCGTCGTGGACCTGCGCGGCGAACCCCGGGTGTGGCGCCGGGTGGAACGGGCGAACGCCGGCCGCCCGGCCGGGCAGGTGCTGGCGGAGGCCGCCGAGCTGGCCGCCGAGGCGGAGGCCGAGGCCCGCGCCCTCGGACTGCGCGTCGCGGGCCGGGTCCTGGCCGTGCCCGGGGTGGTGGCGAACGAACCCGCCGGCCGGGTCGAACGCGCGCCCAACCTCGGCTGGCGCACCGTCGGCGTCGCCGACCACTGGCCCGACCGGGACACCGTGCCCGAGCCGGAGAACGAGGCCAACCTCGGGGCCCTGGCCGAGTACTGGAACGCCGAGCAGGCCGCGGAGACCTTCGTGCACGTCTCCGCGGACGCCGGGATCGGTGCCGCCCTGGTCATCGACGGGCAGCTGTTCCGCGGCGCCCGCGGCTTCGCCGGCGAACTCGGCCACGTCCCCGTCCACCCGGACGGCGTCCGGTGCGCCTGCGGAGCGCGCGGCTGCCTGGAGCAGTACGCGGGCCAGGCGGCCGTGGGGGGGGGGGGGGGGGGCGGGCGGGCCGCGCCCCCGCCCGCCCCGGCGGCCGGGCGGGGGGCGCGCCGGGCGGC
>NZ_JBHXLL010000032.1:0-100608 GCF_042721415.1 Kitasatospora sp. NPDC058444
AACGGACGCTTCCTTCGGACCGCCTTCCAGCGGACCCTCCGGGCTTCGTTCTTTCGTGTTTCCAGCTTACCAGATGTTTTCCGCTCCGTTTCCGGCGCTTCGTTCATCCAACTCGCTGGTGTCTTCTGCGGCTTGACGCCCCGTCCGACGTTTCAAACTCTAGCCGATCCCCGCTCCGAAAAGCGAATCCGACCGCAACCCAATAAAACGAGCACGCCGAATAAGCACCAGCCGTGACGCGAAAAGCGACAACAACCGGCACGAACCGAGAAGTGGTGTTTCAGAGGATTGGCCGCCCCGGGACCGTCCGCGCCGATGCGTGTCCGGTGCTCCCTGCCAGGCAGCTCGAAGAACTGTACGCGCTCCGGCGACCGGATGCAAACGTCGTGCAAAGACCGCCGGCCGGACCCCGGGGGGAGGGGTCCGGCCGGCGAAGCCGTGCGGATCAGCTGTTGGTGGGGAAGCCCAGGTTGATGCCGCCGTGCGACGGGTCCAGCCAGCGCTGGGTGACGGCCTTGCCCCGGGTGAAGAACTGCACGCCGTCCGGGCCGTACGCGTGGGCGTCGCCGAACAGCGAGGCCTTCCAGCCGCCGAAGGAGTAGTAGGC
The DNA here is from genome assembly GCF_042721415.1 of Kitasatospora sp. NPDC058444. Classification (NCBI taxonomy): domain Bacteria; kingdom Bacillati; phylum Actinomycetota; class Actinomycetes; order Kitasatosporales; family Streptomycetaceae; genus Kitasatospora; species Kitasatospora sp. NPDC058444. Next base: position 608 of record NZ_JBHXLL010000032.1, read on the forward strand.
GACCGGGACCGGGATCGGCACGTTGATGCCGACCATGCCGACCTCCACCTCGAACTGGAAGCGCCGGGCGGCGCCGCCGTCGTTGGTGAAGAGGGCGGTGCCGTTGCCGTACGGGTTGGCGTTGATCAGCTCCAGGCCCTCCTCGTACGACGCGACGCGCACCACCGAGAGGACCGGGCCGAAGATCTCGTCGTTGTAGACGGACATGCCGGGCTTCACGTGGTCGAACAGCGTGGGGCCGAGCCAGAAGCCGTCGGCCGTCGGGGAGCCGTTGCGGTCCTCGGCGGTGACCGGGTGCTTTCGGCCGTCCACGGCCAGCTCGGCGCCGTCGGCGACCCCGGACTCCACGTAGGAGGTGACCTTGTCGCGGTGCTGGCCGGTGACCAGCGGGCCCATCTCGGAGTCGCCGTTGCACCCCGGACCGACCTTCAGGGTGGCGATCCGCTGCTTGATCTTCTCGACCAGTTCGTCGCCGATCGGGTCGACCGCGACCAGCACGGACACCGCCATGCAGCGCTCGCCGGCCGCGCCGAAGCCGGCGTTGACGGCGGCGTCGGCGGCGAGGTCGAGGTCGGCGTCCGGCAGGACCAGCATGTGGTTCTTGGCGCCGCCCAGGGCCTGCACGCGCTTGCCGTAGCGGGTGCCGGTCTCGTAGACGTAGCGGGCGATCGGGGTGGAGCCGACGAAGCTGACGGACTTGACGTCCGGGTGCTCCAGCAGGCGGTCGACGGCCGCCTTGTCGCCGTGCACGACGTTGAAGACGCCGTCCGGAAGGCCGGCCTCCTTCCACAGCTCGGCGAGGAAGTTGGCGGCGGACGGGTCCTTCTCGGAGGGCTTCACCACCACGGTGTTGCCGGCCGCGATGGCGATCGGGAAGAACCACATCGGCACCATGGCCGGGAAGTTGAACGGCGAGATGATCGCGACCGGGCCGAGCGGCTGGCGGATCGAGTAGACGTCGACGCCGCTCGAGGCCTGCTCGGTGAAACCGCCCTTGATCAGCTGCGGGATGCCGCAGGCGTACTCCACGACCTCCAGGCCGCGGGCGATCTCGCCCAGCGCGTCGGAGTGCACCTTGCCGTGCTCCGCCACGATGATCGAGGCCAGCTCGTCGCGGCGGGCGTTCAGCAGCTCGCGGAAGGCGAAGAGCACCGTGGTCCGCTTGGCGATCGAGGCGGTGCGCCACCCGGTGAAGGCCGCGGCGGCGGCGGCCACCGCCTGGTCGACCTCGGCGATCTCGGCGAAGTCGACCTGGCCGGAGACCTGGCCGGTGGCCGGGTCGAAGATCTCACCGCGACGGGGGGCCGCACCGGCGGTGGCGACCGGCTTGCCGCCGATCCAGTGAATGATGTGCTTGCTCAAGGTCCGTCTGCCTCCGAAGTCCCGGGCGGCGTCCTGCCACCGGTCCGCTCTGGCGCCGCCCGCGGAGGGCCTGGCGCCGGGAAATCACGGGGCTACCGCGTTCGTCTTCCAGTCTGGTGGCAGGTTCGGCCCGGCTCAACGAACAGGCTGACGGGGATCGTGGATTCAGCCTTACAGGTCGTCCGGTCACACGGCCGAACGGGCGACACCATCGGGCGGCATTACCGTCGACAAGCACCGGGCGCCTCCACCGGGCGGGGTCTCAGGGCTCCCCGTCCTCCGGCTCCTCCAGGTACGGGTCGTGCAGTCCGTCCGCCGCCTCCCGGGTCTCCAGCAGGTCCAGCCGCAGGTCCTGCGCCCAGGCGAGTGCCCACCGCTTCCGGTCGTCCACCTCCCCGGCCGGAACGCCGCGGGCGCGGAACCGCCCGTCGGCCGCCTCGGCGAGCGTCTCCAGCCGGTCGGCCAGTGCCGTGGGCTGGAAGTCCTGGTCCAACTCCCCTGCCAGCGCGATCAGTTCGCCTTCGCGGTAGCAACGGGTGAGGGCGTGCACGTCGATCAGGTCGCGCGGCATGCCCCGGTCCACGAGCAGCGCGGTGGTCAGCGCGGCCGCGTCCTCCAGGGCGACGACCGGCAGCACCACCGGCGGCTCGTCCGGCCCGGGCGCACCGAGGTCGAGGCGGACCGGACGGTGGCCCAGCGGCTCCTTGCGCAGTTCCACCGAGTGCGACCGCCCGCCGAGCGCCAGCCGGACGGTGAGCTGTTCCAGCCGCGGTGTGCCCGGCCGCTCGACGGCCTGGCCGCCCACCGCCCGGTAGGCCTCGGCCAGTGCGGCGGCCACCTCCGGCAGGTCGGCGCCGCCGGTGACCAGGGTCAGCCCGTCCTGCGGGCAGGCCGCGACGCCGTGGGCGCGCAGCGCGTGCCCGCCGGCCAGCGCGAGGCCGTACCGGTCGCAGACGGGTGCGGCCGCCGCGGCCAGGCGCAGCTGGGCGGGGCCCGGGCGGAGGGACGCGTCGACGGCGTGCGGGACGGTGGTCACGCCTCCAGTCTGACGCGACCGACCGCCCGGCGCGCCACCACCGCCGGGCGCCCCCGCGCACGCCGTACACCCCGTGCAGCCCTTGCAGCCCGTGAAGCCCGGATAGCCCGTGAAGCCCGGATAGCCCGGGCGACGCCCGGCCAAGCGCCCGGAAGGCTCACCAGCCGCTGAGCCTCGCCACCGCCTCGTGCAGGGCGAGCTCCAGCAGCACCGGGTCGTTGAGCCGCCCGGAGCCGTCGGGCGGGACCAGCCAGCGCACGCCCCGGCTGCTGCGCTCGGGGTGCGGGACGACGATCCAGGTGCCCTCCCCCGCGCTGCGCACGCCGGTGCCGATCCAGCGGGCCGCCGTGCCGACGGGCACCAGGAAGCTGACCTGCTCGCCGCCGAAATCGGTCAGGACCGGACCGCGGGTGCGCGGGTCCGTGATCTCCAGGGCCGGGCGCCCGAGCCGCCCGGGGACGGAGAGGACGTCCCAGCGTCGGCCGGCCGGCAGCAGCACCAGGCCCAGCCCGGTGCTCTCCCACTGCTCCCGGAAGGACTCCGGGTCCGGTGCCACCTGGGCGAGCCAGTGCAGTCCGGTGGTCTCCATGTCGTGTCCCCGCTTCTTGCCGTTCGATCCGTTCGGAGACGGCGGGAGGAACGAGACCCGCCGTCACCAGGGAGAGGCGGACGGCGGGTCCCGATTACACGACTTGCACGACTTACACGAACTCAACGACCGGGAGTGCCCGGCTGGAGGCGGTCACGCTTCAGCTGTCGAAGCCGAGCCCCAGCCGGTCGAGGGTGCGCAGCCAGAGATTGCGGTGGCCGCCGTTGCGGTCCGCCCGTTCCAGCGACCGGGTGGTGAGTTCGATCCCGGCCCAGCGCACCGGCTCGGGCGGGAACGGCAGCGGCTTGCTGCGCACCATGTCCAGCGAGGTGCGCTCGGTGCGCTCGCCGGTGAGCAGGTCGAGCATCACCTCGGCGCCGAAGCGGGTCGCGCCGACGCCGAGCCCGGTGTAGCCGACCGCGTAGGCGACCTTGCCCCGGTACCCGGTGTCGAAGAACGCCGAGAACCGGCTGCAGGTGTCGATCGCGCCGCCCCAGGCGTGGGTGAAGCGCAGGCCCTCCAGCTGGGGGAAGCAGCGGAAGAAGTGGTTGGCCAGGGTGCGGAAGGTCTCCGGCCGCTGGTCGTACTCGTGCCGGACGTGGCCGCCGAAGTGGTAGACCGCGTCGTAGCCGCCCCAGAGGATGCGGTTGTCGGCGGAGAGCCGGAAGTAGTGGAACTTGTTGGCGCTGTCGCCGAGGCCCTGCCGCCCGCGCCAGCCGATCGAGGCGAGCTGCTCGTCGGAGAGCGGCTCGGTCATCAGCGCGTAGTCGTACACCGGGACGACGTACGGGCGGACCCGCTTGAGCAGCGACGGGAACACGTTGGTGCCGAGGGCGACCTTGCGGGCGAAGACCCGGCCGTACGGGGTGCGGACGGCCATGCCGCTGCCGTGCTCCCGCAGGTCGGTGGCCCGGGTGTGCTCGTGGATCCGCACGCCCTGGCCCAGGCAGGCGTCCTTGAGGCCCCAGGCGAGCTTGGCGGGGTGGACCATCGCCACGCCCTCCTTGTCCCAGAGGCCGCCGAGGAAGGTCGGCGAGTCGACCTCGGCGCGCAGCTGGTCGGCGTCCAGGACGGTGATGTCGAAGCCGTACCGGGCGACCGCCTCGGCGATCTCGTGGAGCTCCTCGACCTGGTGGGGCTGGGTGGCGACGTCGATCTCGCCGGTGCGCTCCCACTCGGCGTCGATGCCGTAGCGCTTGAGGGTGGCCTCGATGCCGTCGAGGTTGGCGGCACCGAGGCGTTCCAGCTGGGCCAGTTCGGACGGCCAGCGGTCCAGGCCGTTGCCGAAGCCGTGGGTGAGGCTTGCCGCGCAGAATCCGCCGTTGCGCCCGGACGCGGCCCACCCGACCTCGTTGCCCTCGACCAGCACGACGTCCAGCGAGGGGTCGCGCTCCTTGGCGATGAGGGCGGTCCACAGGCCGGAGTAGCCGCCGCCGACGACCAGCAGGTCGCAGGTGGTGTCGCCGACCAGGGCGGGCAGCGCCGCCGGCCGGCCGGGATCCTCCAGCCAGAAGGGGGTGGGCCTGGCGTCACTGAGTGCGCGGGCGGAATCCATGCATTATCAGCCACTTTCTACGAATAGATGACGGTATGACGTGCCACCGCTGTCGACCGTACGTCAGGCGGTGGCCTTCCGACGGTTGCCCAGCCACTGGCCGACGACCGTCAGCACGACGGCGGCGAGGAACATCGCGGTGCCGATGACGTTCACCTGCACCGGGATGCCGCGCTGCGAGGCGCCCCAGACGAACATCGGGAAGGTGACCGTGGTCGGCCCCGAGTTGAACTGGGTGATGATGAAGTCGTCGAAGGAGAGCGCGAAGCTGAGCAGCGCGCCCGCCGCGATGCCGGGCGCCGCCAGCGGCAGGGTGACCCTCAGGAAGGTCTGGGTGGGGGTCGCGTAGAGGTCCTGGGCGGCCTGTTCGAGCCTCGGGTCCATGCTCATCACGCGTGCCTTGACCGCCGTCACCACGAAGCTGAGGCAGAACATGATGTGCGCGATGAGGATGGTGGTGAAGCCGAACGGGATGCGCATGTTGAGGAAGAGCGTCCCCAGCGAGGCGGCCATGACCACCTCGGGCATGGCCATCGGCAGGAAGATCATCGCGGTGGTGGCCGACCGGCCGCGGAAGCGGTAGCGGGCCAGCGCGAAGGCGACCATGGTGCCGAGCACGGTGGCGCCGATGGTGGCGAGCACCGCGATCTGCAGGCTGAGCGAGAGCGACTGGCACATGTCGGCCACGCCGCAGGGGTTGGTCCAGGCGTCGGTGGAGAACTCGTTCCACTCGTAGTTGAACTTGCCCACCGGCTTGTTGAACGAGAAGGCGAGCACGACCAGGTTGGGCAGCACCAGGTAGGCGAGGGCCAGCAGGCCGGCCAGCACCACCAGGTGGGCGCGGATCCACTTGAACATCCGGGACATCAGACCAGATCCTCCGTCCCGGCCTTGCGCATGTAGACCGTCACCATGCCCAGGATCAGGGCCATCAGGATGAAGCTCAGCGCGGCCGCCGTGGGGTAGTCGAGCACGTTCAGGAACTGCTTCTGGATGCCGTTGCCGACCATCTGCTCGCTCGGCGAGCCCAGCAGCTGGGCGTTGATGTAGTCGCCGGAGGCGGGGATGAAGGTCAGCAGGGTGCCCGCGACCACGCCCGGCAGCGAGATCGGGAAGGTGACCTTGCGGAAGGTGGTGAACGGCCGGGCGTAGAGGTCGCCGGCCGCCTCGTGCAGGCGCGGGTCGATCCGCTCCAGCGAGGTGTACAGCGGCAGGATCATGAACGGCAGGAAGTTGTAGGTCAGGCCGCAGACCACCGCGAGCGGCGTGGCCAGCACCCGGTCGCCGTCGGTCAGGCCGAGCAGGTTGGTGACGTCCAGGACGTGCAGCGCGTTCAGCGCGCCGACCACCGGGCCGCCGTCGGACAGGATGGTCTTCCAGGCCAGCGTGCGGATCAGGAAGCTGGTGAAGAACGGCGCGATGACCAGGATCAGGATGACGTTGCGCCAGCGCTTGCTCGCCTTGAAGGCGATCGTGTACGCGAGCGGGTAGCCGACGGCCAGGCAGAGCACGGTGGCGACGGCCGCGTAGGAGAACGAGCGCAGGAAGTGCCACTTGTACTCGACCAGGGCGTCCCAGTAGGTCGAGAAGTGCCAGGTGACCTTGAAGCCCTCCTCGAGCGAGCCGGTCTGCAGCGAGGTCGACCCCTGGTAGAGCATCGGGACGGCGAAGAAGATCACCAGCCAGGCGATGCCGGGCAGCAGCAGCCAGTACGGGGTGAGCTTGCGCCGGGGCTTCGACGCCGGTTGCTCCAGGGGGCTGCCGTCGGGGGGTATCGCCTGGGACGGCGCGGCCGGGGCGGTGGCGGTCATGCGGCCTCCTCCCCGGTGCCCGCGTCGATCGCCTGCGCGGCGTCCAGCGCGAAGGAGTGCGCCGGGTTCCAGTGCAGCTGGACGGCGGCGCCGGGGACGATCCGGGCGTCGCGCTCCATGTTCTGCTCGAAGACGGTGACCTCCTGGCCGCCGTCGGTGCGCACCACGTACTGGGTGGAGACGCCGATGAAGCTGGAGTCGAGCACCGTGCCGGTCAGCCGGTTGCGGCCGTCGGCGACCTGCTCGGAGGCGTGGGTGATGGTGATCTTCTCCGGGCGCACGCCCAGGTGGACGCGCTTGGCGTCGGTGGCGCAGCGCGCCTTCGGCACCGCGAGCCGGGCGCCGGCCGCGCTGAGCAGCAGGTCGCCGCCCTCGGCTCCGGTGACCTCGGCAGGCAGCAGGTTGGACTGGCCGAGGAAGTTGGCCACGAAGGTGGTGGCCGGGTTCTCGTACAGCTCCGCGGGGGCGCCCAGCTGCTCGACCCGGCCGCCGTTCATCACCGCGATGGTGTCGGCCATGGTCATGGCCTCCTCCTGGTCGTGGGTGACGTGCACGAAGGTGATGCCGACCTCGGTCTGGATCCGCTTGAGCTCCAGCTGCATCTGGCGGCGGAGCTTGAGGTCGAGCGCGCCGAGCGGTTCGTCCAGGAGCAGCACCTGCGGGTGGTTGATCAGCGCGCGGGCGACCGCGACGCGCTGCTGCTGGCCACCGGAGAGCTGGTGCGGCTTGCGCCGGGCGTACTGGCCGAGTTCGACCAGCTCCAGCATCTCCTCGACCTGCTTCCTGACGTCCTTCCGGCCGCGCCGGCGCAGGCCGAAGGCGACGTTCTCGAAGATGTCCAGGTGCGGGAAGAGCGCGTAGCTCTGGAAGACGGTGTTCACCGGCCGCTTGTACGGGGGCAGGGCGGTGACGTCCTGGCCGCCGATCAGGACGGTGCCGCTGGTGGGCTCCTCCAGGCCGGCGATCATGCGCAGGGTGGTGGTCTTGCCGCAGCCGGAGGCGCCGAGTAGGGCGAAGAAGGAGCCCTGCGGGACGGTCAGGTCGAGCGGGTGGACGGCGGTGAAGGAGCCGTAGGTCTTGCCGATGCCGGTGAGCCGGACGTCGCCGCCGACGGCCGCGTCGCGCTGCTGGTCTGTCATGGGGTGGTGTCTTCCTGGGTTTCTCTGCCGGGAGGTGGGGTCAGGCGCCGATGAGCTTGGAGAACTTCTGCTCGAAGTCGCTCTCCTCGCTCTCGGAGAGCGTGCGGAACACGTGCGCCCTGACCGCCATCTCGGGGGTGGGTACGACCAGCGGGTTGGCCGCGGTGTCCGGGGCGATGCCGGCGAGCTCGTCCTTCATCCCGGTGACGGCGGAGACGAAGCCGATGCCCGCGACCAGCTGCGCCGCGATCTTCGGCTGATAGTAGAAGTCGATCAGCTTCTCCGCGTTCGCCTTGTGCTGGGCCTTGGCCGGAACCAGCATGTTGTCGGTCGAGGCGATGTAGCCCTTCTCCGGGATGACGAACCCGATGTCCGGGTTGTCGGCCTGCAGCTGGATCAGGTCGCCGCCCCAGGCGATGCAGGCCGCGATGTCGCCGGCGGAGAGCTCCTGGCCGTAGTCGTTGCCGGTGAAGCGGCGGATCTGCTTGCCGTCCACGGCCTTCTGCAGCCGGGCGACCGCGCCGTCGTAGTCGTCGGCGGTGAACCTCGCGGTGTCCTTGCCCTGGTCCAGCAGGACCATCCCGATGCTGTCGCGCATCTCGGAGAGGAAGGTCACCCGGCCCTTGAGGTCGGGGTCGTCCAGCAGCTGGGAGACGCTGGTGACCTCCTTGCCCCTGGTCGCCTTGCGGTTGTACGCGACGACGGTCTGGATGCCGGCCCACGGGTACGAGTAGAGCCGCCCCGGGTCCCAGTCGGGGGCGCGGAAGCGCGCCTCGATGTTGGTGATCGCGGTGGTGACGTTCGCCGGGGTGAGCTTCTGCGCCCAGCCGAGCCGGATCAGCCGGGCGGCCATCCAGTCGGTGAGCACCATCAGGTCGCGGCCGGTGTCCTGGCCCGCGGCGAGCTGCGGCTTGACCTTGCCGAAGAACTCGACGTTGTCGTTGACGTCCTCGGTGTACCTGACCTTGATGCCGGTGGCCTCGGTGAAGGCGTCCAGGGTGCCGTGCTTCTCCTTGTCCTTCTCGTCCGTGTCCACGTACAGCGGCCAGTTGGAGAAGTCGACCTCCTTCTGCGTCTCCGAGAGGTCCGTGGCGGCGTTCGCGGTCGAGTCGCCGGTCGCCCGGGGAGCCGCCGGGATGCCGCAGGCCGCCAGGGTGCCCGCTCCGGCGGTCAGCGCGGCGGCGCGCAGCAGGGTGCGGCGGCCGAGCGCGGCCCGGCCGCTGGTCAGACTGCGTTCCCAGGCCCTGCGGACCGGTTCGGGCAGACCGTCGGTGAGCTCGTTGAACGCCATGGAACGGGCCTCCTGGGGGAGATGGGGTGTGGGGGCACCCGCTTGGTCCGGGGGTTATCTGTCTCCGAAGACGGTGCGGTGCCAGTCCTTGCGGGCCACCGCGGTGGTGTCGAACATGACGTGCTTCACCTGGGTGTACTCGTCCAGCGAGTACTGGGACATGTCCTTGCCGTAGCCGGACGCCTTGTAGCCGCCGTGCGGCATCTCGCTGATGATCGGGATGTGGTCGTTGACCCAGACGCAGCCGGCCGCGATCTCCCGGGTGGCGCGCAGCGAGCGGTGCACGTTGCTCGTCCAGGCGGAGGCGGCCAGCCCGTACGGGGTGTCGTTGGCCAGCCGCAGGCCCTCGTCGTCGCCGTCGAAGGGCAGCACGACCAGCACCGGGCCGAAGATCTCGCCCTGCACGACCTCGCTGTCCTGCGCCGCGCCGGTGATCAGGGTGGGCGGGTAGTACGCGCCCCGGGTGAGGTCGGAGCCGTCGTGGCCCTTCTCCGGGACCCGGCCGCCGGTGACCACGGTGGCGTACGAGCGGGCGCGCTCCACGAAGCCGGCCACCCGGTCCCGGTGGGCGTACGAGACCAGCGGGCCGAGGTCGGTGCGCGGGTTCAGCGGGTCGCCGATCCGGATCGCCGCGAACAGCTCGGCCACCCCGGCCACGAAGGCGTCGTACAGCGGGCGCTGGACGTAGGCGCGGGTGGCCGCCGTGCAGTCCTGGCCGCCGTTGATCAGCGAGGCCGCGACCGCTCCGTGCACCGCGGCGTCCAGGTCCGCGTCGTCGAAGACCACGAACGGGGCCTTGCCGCCGAGCTCCAGGTGGGTGCGCTTGACGCTCGCGGTGGCGATCTCGGCGACCCGCCGGCCGACACCGGTGGAGCCGGTGAAGGAGACCATGGCGACGTCCGGGTGCCCGACCAGGTGCTCGCCCGCGGTGCGCCCGGCGCCGGTGACCACGTTGACCACGCCGTCGGGGATGCCCGCGGCGGTGCAGGCCCGGGCGAACATCAGCGAGGTCAGCGGGGTCAGCTCGGCCGGCTTGAGCACGATGGTGTTGCCCGCGGCGATCGCCGGGAGGATCTTCCAGGCGGCCATCTGCAGCGGGTAGTTCCACGGCGAGATCGAGCCGACCACGCCGACCGCCTCGCGCCGCACGTACGAGGTGTGGTCGCCGGAGTACTCGCCGGCCGCCTTGCCCTCCAGGTTGCGGGCGGCGCCGGCGAAGAAGGCGGCGTTGTCGACGGTGCCGGGCACGTCGAACTCGGTGACCAGCTTGACCGGCTTGCCGGTCTGCGACGTCTCCACCCGGGCCAGGTCGTCGGCCGCCCCGGCCAGGACGGCGGCCAGCCGGGTGAGCGCCTCGGAGCGCGCGCCGGGGGTGGCCGAGGACCAGCCCGGCAGGGCGGCCCGCGCGGCGGCGACGGCGGCGTCCACGTCCTCGGCGGTGGCCAGCGCGACCTGCTCGACCACGCTGCCGTCGGCGGGGTTGACGACCTGGAAGGCTTCTCCGCTCCCCCGGGTCTGGCGGCCCGCGATGTACTGCGCGCCCGGGCCGAAGTCGGTCAGGTCCATCTGGTTCCTCCAAGTGCCGTGGTTCGACCGCTGCGGGATCACGCGTCCGCGCCGGGGGTCTGCGGTCCCGCTGACCTTGCCTGCTGCGGGGTTGGGGTGACAAGGGTCACTTCGCCAACCTCGGCGCGAAGGGCCTTACAGGATGCAAGGGTGCGGGCAGGGCAACACCTCGTCGGGGGGATGGATGATTTACCTGACACTCTGACTGCACCACCCGAACCAGATCGCCCGGAGCCCCCGCTCCGGCTCCCCAAGGCCCCGGAGGCCCGCGATGCTCCCCACCGTCGCCCGAGTCCTCGACCTGGACGTGATGCGGCGCGGCCTGCCCCAGGTGGTGGCCGGCGCCGACCACCTGGAGCGGCCGGTCCGCTGGGTCCACGTCAGCGAGCTGCCCGACGTCGCCGGGATGCTCCGCGGCGGCGAGCTGGTGCTGACCACCGGCATCGCCCTGCCCGAGGACCGCGAGGGCCTGGCCCGCTACGTGCGCGAGCTGGACGAGGTCGGGGTGGCCGGCCTGGTCGTCGAGTTCGGGCGGCGCTACTTCGACTCGCTCCCCCGCGCCCTGGTCAACGCCGCCGAGCAGCGCGGACTGCCGCTGATCACGCTCCGCCGCGAACTGCGCTTCGTCGCCGTCACCGAGGCCGTGCACGCCCTGGTGGTCAACGCCCAGCTGGAGCAGCTGAGGGTCTCCGAGTCCGTCCACCAGGTCTTCAACGAGCTGGTGGTGGAGGGCGCCGAAGCACCCGAGGTGATCCGCCAGGTGGCCAGGATGGCCGGCGCCCCGGTCGTCCTGGAGAACCTGGCCCACCAGGTGCTCGCCCACGACACCGCCGGGCGCCCGGAGGCCGAGGTGCTGGAGGACTGGGAGCGCCGCTCGCGCGGGGTCCGTCCCCCCGGGCGCACCGGCCACGACCCGCGCAGCGGCTGGCTGGTCACCACCGTCGGCGCCCGCGGCCAGGACTGGGGCCGGCTGGTGCTGGTGCAGGAGCCCGGCCCGCTGCCCGGGGGCGAGGCCCACCCCCACACCATGCTGCTGGAGCGCGGCGCCTCCGCGCTGGCGCTCAACCGGCTGGTGGTGCGCGACCGGGAGAGCCTGGAGCGGCAGACCCACCGCACCCTGCTGTCCGGCATCCTCACCCACGCCCTGACCGTCTCCGAGGCGGCGCTGCGCGCCCAGGCCCTCGGCGTGCCGCTGGAGGGCCGCCGGCTGGTCGGCGTGGTGCTGCGGCAGCGGCGCGGGCCGATCCCGGCCGCGCTGGAGGCCCAGGCCCGGCTGCGCGACTTCACCGAGCTGGCCGCCGGCGCCGTCCGGGCCTGCCGGCTGACCGCCCTGGTCGGCGCGCTGGACGACGAGGCCGTCGGCCTGCTGATCGCCCTCGGCACCCAGCAGGACGAGCACGCCGCGCTGGACGCCCTGTCGGCCGCGCTGCGCCGGATGTCGGCCGAGGCCGGACGGGAGGGCGGCGACCCGGCGGGCCCGGTGGTCGCCGTCGGCTCCTCGGTCGGCTCGGTGCGCGACGCCCGGCGCACCCTGCTGGAGGCCACCCAGGTCGCCGACGCCGCCCTGCACGACGCGCCCGGCGGCCGCAGCTCCTCCTACTACCGGCTCCCGGACGTCCGGCTGCGCGGCCTGCTCCACCTGCTGCGCGACGACGCCCGGCTGCAGACCTACGTGGAGCGGGAGCTGGGCCCGCTGCTGGCCCACGACGCCGAGCACAACGGCCAGTTGGTGCAGATGCTGCGGATCTACCTGGAGCAGGGCCGCAACAAGTCGGCCGCGGCGGACGCGGCGCACCTGTCCCGGCCGTCCTTCTACGACCGGTTGCACAAGGTCGAGCGGATCCTCGGCGTCGACCTCGACCAGGTGGAGTCCTGCCTCTCCCTGCACGTGGCGCTGCTCGCGCTGGACGCCGTCCGGCGCTGAGGACGGTGCCGGGAACGGTGCTGAGAACGGTGTCGAGAGCGGTGTCGAGACCAGCGCTGGGAGAGGCGCTCGCCGAGACCGGCCGAGTGAGGCGCCGAGGCCCACGCGCGCCGCGGGGCGCCCGGCCCCGCGCGTCAGACCCCGGTGATGCGTCCCCAGACCTTGTGCAGCTCCGGCCGCTCGGCCGAGGTCACGTCGCGCATGGTGCGCAGCCGGGCCCGCATCTCCTCGGTCGGGAAGACCAGCGGGTTCTCGGCGAGTTCGGCCTTCTCCTTGTCGCCGCTGGCCGCCAGCACCTCGCGGGCGGCCGGCACCGGGCAGATGTACTGGACGAAGGCGGCGAGTTCGGCCGCCACCTCGGGCTGGTAGTAGTAGTCGATCAGCAGCTCGGCGTTGCGCTTGTGGGCGGCCCGGTTGGGGATCATCAGGCTCTCCGCCCACAGCTCGCCGCCCTCCTCCGGCACCACGAACTCGATGTCCGGGTTCTCGGCGGTGAGCTGGACGGCGTCGCCCGAGTAGGCCTGGCAGGCGAGCGCCGCGCCGGAGGCCAGGTCGCTGGTGTAGTCGTTGCCGGTGAAGCGCCGGACGTGGCCACTGTCGACCGCCTTCTGCACCAGGTCCATCGCCTTGCGCGCGTCGTCGTCGGTGAACTTCGCGATGTCCGCGCCCTGGGAGAGCATCAGCAGCCCGAGTGCCTCGTCCATCCCGGCGAACAGCGTGACCCGGCCCTTGAGGTCGGGCGCCCACAGGTCGGCGGTGGACTTGATCTCCCGGCCGAGCGCCTTGCGGTTGTACGCGATGCCGGTGATCCCGGACTGCCAGGGCACGCTGCGCCTGCGCCCGGGGTCGAAGGCCGGGTCGGCGAGCTGCGGGTCCAGGTTGGCCGTGACGTTGGGCAGGTTGGCCCGGTCCATCGCCTGCACCCAGCCGAGCGAGACGTACCGTCCGGCCATCCAGTCGCTGACCACCATCAGGTCGCGGCCGGGGGCGGCGCCCTGGGTGAGCACCGGGCTGATCTTGCCGAAGAACTCGTCGTTGTCGTTGATGTCCTCGGTGTACGTGACCTCGATCCCGGTCTTCTCGACGAAGGCGTCCAGGGTCGGGCGCCCGCCCTCGTCGTCGGTGTCGATGTACTGGGTCCAGTTGGAGAAGGCGAGCCGCTTGTCGCTCTCCGAGCGGTCCGGCGCGGAGCGGCGGTCCTCGGCCACGTACGCGGACGGGATGCCGCAGCCGGTCAGGGTGCCGGCGCCGAGCAGCGCGGCCCCGCCGAGCACGGAACGTCGGCGCAGCGCACGGGAGTCGGCGGAGCGGCGGGTCAGGGTGGTGCTGCTGGGCATGAGCGGCCTTCCGGAGCGTGGGACGGCCCCGGGCACGGGGTGCTCGGGGCCGTCCTGGTAGGTACGTCAGACAGTGTGCGCGTCGGTGAGAGACAGCACCTCGTCGAGCACCGCGAGGCCGGTCTTGGCCTCCTCCTCGGTGACGGTGCACGGCGGGACGACGTGGAAGCGGTTCATGTTGACGAACGGCCAGAGCCCGCGCTGCTTGCAGGCGGCGGCCAGCTCGGCCATCGGCGCGTTGCCGGCACCGGCCGCGTTGTACGGCACCAGCGGCTCGCGGGTCTGCCGGTCCTTCACCAGGTCGAGCGCCCAGAACACGCCGAGGCCGCGGACCTCGCCGATCGACGGGTGCCGCTCGGCCAGCTCGCGCAGGCCGGGGCCGAGCACGGTCTCGCCGATGTGCTTGGCGTTCTCGACGATGCCCTCCTCCGCCATGGTGTGGATGGTCGCCACCGCGGAGGCGCAGGCCAGCGGGTGGCCGGAGTAGGTGAGCCCGCCGGGGAAGGCCCGCTCGGCGAAGGTGGCCGCGATCTCGGCGCTGATCGCCACGCCGCCCAGCGGCACGTAGCCCGAGTTGACGCCCTTGGCGAAGGTGAGCAGGTCCGGGGTGACGCCCCAGTGGTCGGCGGCGAACCACTCGCCGGTGCGGCCGAAGCCGGCCATCACCTCGTCCAGGATGAACACGATCCCGTAGCGGTCGCAGATCTCCCGCACCCCGGCCAGGTAGCCCGCCGGCGGGACCAGGATGCCCGCGGTGCCGACCACGGTCTCCAGGATGACCGCCGCGACGGTGCCGGGGCCCTCGAACGCGATCACCTGCTCCAGGTGCTCCAGCGCGCGCTCGCACTCCTGCGCCTCGTTCTCGGCGTGGAAGTTGGAGCGGTAGGGGTACGGCCCCCAGAAGTGCACCACGCCGGAGACGCCGCTCTCGTTGGGCCAGCGCCGCGGGTCGCCGGTGAGGGCGATCGCGTTGGCGGTGGCGCCGTGGTACGAGCGGTAGGTGGACAGGACCTTCTGCCGGCCGGTGTGCAGCCGGGCCAGCCGGATGGCGTTCTCGTTGGCCTCGGCGCCGCCGTTGGTGAAGAAGATCTTGTCCAGGTCGCCGGGGGTGCGCTCGGCGATCAGCCGGGCGGCCTCGCTGCGCGACTCGACCGCGAAGCCGGGGGCGATGGTGCAGAGCTTCGCCGCCTGCTCCTGGATCGCCGCGACCACCTTCGGGTGCTGGTGACCGATGTTGGTGTTGACCAGCTGCGAGGAGAAGTCGAGGTAGCGGTTGCCGTCGTAGTCCCAGAAGTACGAGCCTTCGGCGCCGGCCACCGCGAGGGGGTCGATCAGCGCCTGGGCGGACCACGAGTGGAAAACGTGCGCGCGGTCGGCGGCCTTGACGGCCTGGCCGGCGGCTGAGTCAGCGGTGGGGATGCTCATGCCGGTAAGGCTAGGGCGGCCCGTCCCGGAAGGGCAGTTCCATCGTGTCAGCCGGTCGCGCCAACCGTCGACAGGGTGCAAAGACGGTGGGCCCGGGTCGAGGAGACCCGGGCCCACCGTCAGTTCAGCCGCTCATCAGATCGCGGTCATGCCGTGCTTGACGGTCATGGCCCGCTCAGATCGCGGTCATACTGCGCCCAACCGTCATGACCCGCTCAGATCGCGGTCATGACGTGCTTCACCCGGGTGTAGTCCTCGAAGCCGTACGCCGACAGGTCCTTGCCGTAGCCGGACTTCTTGAAGCCACCGTGCGGCATCTCGGCGACCAGCGGGATGTGGGTGTTGATCCAGACGCAGCCGAAGTCCAGGCGACGCGACATCCGCATGGCGCGGGCGTGGTCCTTGGTCCACACCGAGGAGGCCAGCGCGAACTCGACGCCGTTGGCGTACGCGACGGCCTGGTCCTCGTCGGTGAACTTCTGCACGGTGATGACCGGGCCGAAGACCTCGTTCTGGATGATCTCGTCGTCCTGGTTCAGGCCGGAGACGACGGTCGGGGCGTAGAAGTAGCCCCGGTCGCCGACCTGGTGGCCACCGGCCTCGACCTTGGCGTGGGCGGGCAGCCGCTCGATGAAGCCGGCGACCTGCTTCAGCTGGTTGGCGTTGTTCAGCGGGCCGTACAGCACGTCCTCGTCGTCCACGCCGCCGGTCTTGGTCTCGGCCGCGGCCTTGGCCAGCGCCTCGACGAAGGCGTCGTGGATCGACTCGTGCACCAGCACGCGGGTGGCGGCGGTGCAGTCCTGGCCGGCGTTGAAGTAGCCCGCCACCGAGATGCCCTCGACGGCCTCGGCGATGTCGGCGTCCTCGAAGACCACGACCGGGGCCTTGCCGCCCAGCTCCAGGTGGACGCGCTTGACGTCCTTGGAGGCGGACTCGGCGACCGAGATGCCGGCGCGCACCGAACCGGTGATGGAGGCCATCGCCGGGGTCTTGTGCTCGACCATCAGCTTGCCGGTCTCGCGGTCGCCGCAGATGACGTTGAAGATGCCGGCCGGCAGCTCCAGCTCCTTGAGCACGCCGCCGATGATCTCGGCCAGCAGCACGGTGGAGGCCGGGGTGGTGTCGGAGGGCTTCAGCACGACGGTGTTGCCGGCGGCGATGGCCGGGGCGAACTTCCAGACGGCCATCATCATCGGGTAGTTCCACGGCGCGACCTGGGCACAGACGCCGACCGGCTCGCGGCGGATGATCGAGGTCATCCCGTCCATGTACTCACCCGCGGCCTTGCCCTCCAGCATGCGGGCGGCACCGGCGAAGAACCGGATCTGGTCCACCATCGGGCCGATCTCCTCGGAGAGGGTCAGCGCGCGGGGCTTGCCGGTGTTGCACACCTCGGTGTCGACGATCTCGTCGGCGCGGGCCTCGACCGCGTCGGCGATCTTGAGCAGCAGCTTCTGGCGGGTGCTGGGGGTGGCGTCGCGCCAGATCGGGAAGGCGGCGTCGGCGGAGGCCATGGCGGCGTCCACGTCAGCGGCACCGGACAGCGGCGACGTCGCGTACACCTCGCCGGTGGTCGGGTCGACGATGTCGAGCGTGCGGCCGTCGGCCGCGTCGACGAACTCACCGTTGATGTAGTTGCGCAGCGTGCGAAGGTCGCTCACGGATCTCTCCTCGGTCTGGGCCTGCGGCATTGCAGATTCCGGCGCAATGGTACGTCGGCGGATCCGGCGTACGAAGGGTCCCGAGTGGCCGCGCCCGGAGCGACGCGGTCCACTGGTGGCGGTACGTGCGCGGGCCCTCGGGGTCGCGCGCGTACCGTGCCAGGGTAGCCGCACGACTGCCGGTATCGACAGGCCGATCCCTGTTCAGCGATGAAATCCGCATGGGTTTTCCAAGATCACGACGAAATCAGCAGCTACCACGCTTGCGAACACGGGAGCGATCAGGCACAGTGGCCGCGTGGCCAACCGCGACCGGAACGCCAGCGTTCCCCTCGACGCCGCCTCCAAGGCGATCATCGAGCAGCTGCAGGAGGACGGGCGTCGCCCGTACGCCGCCATCGGCAAGGCCGTCGGCCTGTCCGAGGCGGCCGTGCGACAGCGCGTCCAGAAGCTGCTCGACCAGGGCGTGATGCAGATCGTCGCCGTCACGGACCCGCTCACCGTCGGCTTCACCCGCCAGGCGATGGTCGGGATCCGGGTCGAGGGCGACATCGAGCCCGTCGCCGACGCGCTGGCCGCCCTCGACGAAGTCGACTACGTCGTCTGCACCGCAGGCTCGTTCGACCTCCTGGCCGAACTGGTCTGCGAGGACGACGAACACCTGCTCGAACTGATCAACAAGCGCATCCGCGCGCTTCCCGGCGTGCGGAGCACCGAGAGCTTCGTTTACCTGAAGCTCCGGAAACAGACCTACACCTGGGGCACCCGATGACAGCCGACCCGGCGCAGAAGGACCTTTCCAAGACCGCCTACGACCACCTGTGGATGCACTTCACCCGCATGTCGTCGTACGAGAACTCCCCCGTGCCCACCATCGTCAAGGGCGAGGGCACGTACATCTGGGACGACAAGGGCCGGAAGTACATCGACGGCCTCGCCGGCCTGTTCGTCGTGCAGGCCGGTCACGGCCGCACCGAGCTCGCCGAGGTCGCCGCCAAGCAGGCCAAGGAACTCGCGTTCTTCCCGATCTGGAGCTACGCGCACCCCAAGGCCGTCGAGCTGGCCGAGCGCCTGGCCAACTACGCCCCGGGCGACCTGAACAAGGTCTTCTTCTCCACCGGCGGCGGCGAGGCCGTCGAGACCGCCTGGAAGCTGGCCAAGCAGTACTTCAAGCTGATCGGCAAGCCGACCAAGTACAAGGTCATCTCCCGCGCCGTCGCCTACCACGGCACCCCGCAGGGCGCGCTGTCCATCACGGGCCTGCCGGGCCTGAAGGCCCCGTTCGAGCCTCTGGTGCCGGGCACCCACAAGGCCCCGAACACCAACATCTACCGCGCCCCGTCCTTCCTCGAGGGCCCGGACGGCACGGTCGACCCCGAGGCGTACGGCCGCTGGTGCGCCGACGAGGTCGAGGTCGCCATCCTCAACGAGGGCGCCGACACCGTCGCCGCCGTCTTCGTCGAGCCGGTGCAGAACGCCGGCGGCTGCTTCCCGCCGCCGCCCGGCTACTTCCAGCGCCTGCGCGAGATCTGCGACCGCCACGACGTGCTGCTGGTCTCGGACGAGGTCATCTGCGCCTTCGGCCGCCTCGGCACCATGTTCGGCGCCGACAAGTTCGGCTACCAGCCCGACATGATCACCTGCGCCAAGGGCATGACCTCGGGCTACTCCCCGATCGGCGCCACGATCATCTCCGACCGCCTGGCCGAGCCGTTCTACAAGGGTGACAACACCTTCCTGCACGGCTACACCTTCGCCGGCCACCCGGTCTCCTCGGCCGTGGCGCTCGCCAACCTCGACATCTTCGAGCGCGAGGGCCTCAACCAGAAGGTCCTCGACAACGAGGCCGCCTTCCTGGGCACCCTGAACAAGCTGCGCGACCTGCCGATCGTCGGCGACGTCCGCGGCAACGGGTACTTCTACGGCATCGAGCTCGTCAAGGACAAGGTCACCAAGGAGTCCTTCAACGACGACGAGGTCGAGCGCGTGCTCTACGGCTTCCTGTCGAAGGCCCTGTTCGACAACGGCCTGTACTGCCGCGCCGACGACCGTGGCGACCCGGTCATCCAGCTGGCCCCGCCGCTGATCTCCGACCAGTCGACCTTCGACGAGATCGAGCAGATCCTGCGGACCAGCCTCACCGACGCGTGGGCGAAGCTCTGATCCCCTGAGCCCTCTTCCCCACCCTCCGCCGAAGGGCGGTCCCGCTCCCCGCGGGGCCGCCCTTCGGCGTACCCGCCCGGTGCCCCGCCCCTTGATTCGCCCGTCCCGTCCCCTTGTCCGCCAAGCGGAACATCACAGTCGTACGACCAAACATGCCTGAATGCGGGTGATTTGCCCGTGATGGACCAGAGCGCCGCAACCGCGACCCGCACCTGTCGTTCTAATCTGACGACTGTCATATCCCTGCGGCCACCCAGGATGGATCCTCATGTCAGCGGCACCGCCTGACAACGACGTGCTGTGGGCCCGAGGGATCGTCAAGTCCCATGACGGCACCCCCGCCCTGCGCGGCATCTCGATCGGCGTCCGCGAGGGCGAGGTGCTCGCCGTCACCGGCCCGCGCGGCTCCGGCAAGAGCACCCTGCTCGGCTGCCTCTCCGCGCAGCTCCCGGTCGACGAGGGCGAGGTCTGGTTCAACAGCGCCCCCGTGCACACCCTCGCCCGGGCCGGCCGCGAGCGGCTGCGGCGCGACCGTTTCGGCTTCGTCGGCTCCGAGCCCCACCTGGTGCCCGAACTGACCGCCCGGGAGAACGTCGCCCTGCCGCTGCTGCTCGCCGGAGCCGGCAACAAGGCCGCCTACACCGCCGCCGACGAGTGGCTGCAGCGCCTCGACGTCGGCGACTGCGCCCGGCTGCGCCCCGACCGGCTGGTGCAGAGCCGGCGCCAGCGGGTCGCCGTCGCCCGCGCCCTGGCCCCGCTGCCGCCCGTCGTCTTCGCCGACGACCCCACCGCCCCGCTGCACCGCGAGGCCGCCGACCAGGTCATGCGGATACTGACCAGCGCCACCCGGTCCCACCAGCTCACCCTCGTCCTGGCCACCCACGACCCCGAGCTCGTCCGGTTCGCGGACCGCTCCGTCGCCCTCGTCGACGGACGGCTCACCGCCCCCGCCGCCCCCGTCCCCCGCGGCACCACCGCCCCCGGGGCCGCCGGAGCGCCCGCCGTCACGGCCAACCGTCGCTGACGACGCCGAGCCGCTGAAAGAGTCGACGTGTTCTATCTCCGTCTGGCCCGGGGCTACCGGGTGCCCGATCTCGGCCGCTGGCTGCTCACCGCAGTGGCCGCCGCCGTGGTCGCCGCCTTCCTGCTGCGCTCCCTCGGCCGGGCGATGAGCGAGCCGATCGGCGGCGCCGACCCCCTGGTCCGACTGCTCTGGTGCCTGCCCCCGCTCGCCGCCCTCGCCTGGTTCGCGGCCGTCGCCGCCCGCTCGGTGCCCGCCCGGCGGCCCGCACGGATCGCCGGACTCACCGCCGCCGGGGCCGGGGCCCACCGCATCCGGACGCTGATCGCCGGCGAGGTCGCGCTCGCCTGCACCCTCGGCAGCGTGCTCACCCTGCTGCTCTTCCTGGTGCTGCGCAACGACGTCGCCGGGCCGGCGCTCGCCGCCGACCTCGGCATGGGCGTGCCGCTGCCGGCCGCCGCACCCGTCGCCCTGCTCGCCCTGGTCCCGCTCACCGCCGGCAGCGCCGCCGCCTGCGCGGTGCCCGTCGCCGAGACCCTGCCGGGCGGCCGCGCCTCCACCCCGACCGCCTTCGGCGTCTGGCGGATCGCCCTGGCGATCGGACTGGGCGTGGTCGGCGCCGCGCTCGAACTCATCGCCCTGCGGCCCGGGGCCGCCGCCGACGGCCGGCCGATCCACCTGCCCGCCGGACTCGGCTCCACCAGCACCGCCGCCCTCTTCGGCTGGGCCGCCAGCGCGCTCGGTCTCGCCCTGCTCACCGGCCCGCTGCTGGCTTGGGCCGGGCGGCTGCTCGCCGTCGGACGGCCCACCCCGCTGCGGCTGCTGGCCGGGCGCGGCCTCACCGCCCAGGCCCGCCGGCTCGGCGCGCCGCTGGCGGTGCTCACCCTCGCCGTCGCGCTGGTGCTCACCACCGTCCGCTACTGGATCGGCACGCCCGACAGCGCCGACGCGCTGCCCGCCGTCGAGGCCTGCCTGGTGCTCGGCTGCGCGGCCGCCGCGGTGATCTCCCGGCTCGCCGAGGTCCGCACCGACCGCCGCGAGGTCACCGACGCGCTGCTGCGCCTCGGCACCTCGCCCCGGCTGCTGTTCGGCGCGGTCGCGCTGCGCACCCTCGCGGTGGGCAGCACGCTGCTGCTGACCGGCGGGGCGACCGCCGCGCTGGCGGCCGCCGGACTCCGGTAGCGGGCTCCCGCGGCGGGCCTCAGCCCGCCGCGGCGAGCTGGCCGCAGGCGCCGTCGATCTCCTGGCCGCGGGTGTCGCGGACGGTCGTCGGCACACCGTGCGACTGGAGGCGGCGGACGAACTCGCGCTCGTCCTCGGGCCGGGAGGCCGTCCACTTGGACCCGGGGGTCGGGTTCAGCGGGATCAGGTTGACGTGCACCCGGCGGTTCTTGATCAGCCGGCCGAGCAGGTCCGCCCGCCAGGCCTGGTCGTTGATGTCCTTGATCAGCGCGTACTCGATGGAGATCCGGCGGCCGGACTTCTCGGCGTAGTTCCACGCCGCGTCCAGCACCTCGGCGACCTTCCACCGGGTGTTCACCGGCACCAGCTCGTCGCGCAGCTCGTCGTCCGGGGCGTGCAGCGACAGCGCCAGGCGGCAGCTGAGGCCCTCGTCGGCGAACCGGTGCATCGCCGGGACGAGACCGACGGTCGAGACCGTGATGCCGCGCTGCGACAGGCCGAAGCCGTCCGGCGCCGGGTCGGTCAGCCGGCGGATCGAGGCCAGCACCCGGTTGTAGTTGGCCAGCGGCTCGCCCATGCCCATGAAGACCACGTTGGACAGCCGTGCCTCGCCGCCGGGGATCTCCCCGCTCTTGAGCGCGCGCATCCCGGCGGCGATCTGCTCGACGATCTCGGCGGTGGAGAGGTTGCGGGTCAGCCCGGCCTGGCCGGTGGCGCAGAACGGGCAGTTCATGCCGCAGCCGGCCTGCGAGCTGATGCACATGGTGACCCGGTCCGGGTAGCGCATCAGCACGGACTCCACGAGCGTGCCGTCGAAGAGCTTCCAGAGCGTCTTGCGGGTGGCGTCGTCGTCGCAGGAGACGTGCCGGACCACCGACATCAGCTCGGGCAGCAGGCCCTCGGTGAGCTTCTCCCGGCTGGCGGCGGGGATGTCCGTCCAGCTCGCCGGGTCGTTCGACATCCGGCCGAAGTAGTGGTTGGAGAGCTGCTTGGCGCGGAACGGCTGCTCGCCCAGCTCGGCGACGGCCTCCTTGCGCTCGGCGGGGCTCAGGTCGGCGAGGTGTCGCGGGGGCTTGGCGCCGCGCGGCGCGACAAAGGTGAGTTCTCCGGGCTTAGGCATGGTTGTTCCAGTGTCGCAGACGCGCGAGGGCCCCGGACGCCAGGCGTCCGGGGCCCCGCCTCGTACGTCTCGTACGCGCCGGTCAGCTGCCGACGAAGGCGGCCAGCAGCAGCCAGACCACCGGGGCGGTCGGCAGGAGCGAGTCCAGCCGGTCCATGATGCCGCCGTGGCCGGGCAGCAGCGTGCCCATGTCCTTGATCCCGAGGTCGCGCTTGATCATCGACTCGCCCAGGTCGCCCAGGGTCGCGGTGACCGCCGCGCAGCCGCCCAGGATCAGGCCCTGCCACCAGCTGCCGCCGTCGATGATCAGCTCCATCAGCAGCGCGCCCGCCAGCATCGACAGGCCGATGCCGCCGGCCAGGCCCTCGCGGGTCTTGCCCGGGCTGATCGTCGGGGCCAGCTTGGTCTTCCCGAACTTGTAGCCCACCGCGTACGCGCCGGTGTCGCTGCAGATCGTCACGATCAGGAAGAGCACGATCCGCTGGGGGCCGTCGTCGGCCGCCAGCATCATCGCCACGAAGGTGGCCAGGAACGGCACGTAGAACGCCGTGAACACGCCTGCCGTTATGTCCCGCAGGTAGTCCTCCGGCGGCTCGGCCATCCGCCAGACCATCACCGCCAGCCCGGTCAGCGCGAGCGAGGCGGCGGCCCACTGGATGCCGGACCAGTAGCCGGTGGCCACCATGGCGATGCCGCCCACGACCAGCGGGATCAGCGGTGCCTTGATCTGCTTGCGCTCGGCGAGCCGGCTGGTCAGCTCCCAGACGCCGACCGCGGCCGCGGCCATCACGACGACCAGGAACAGCGCCTTCACCACGAACAGCGAGGCGACGATCACCGCGCCCAGGCCGACGCCCACGCCTATGGCGGCCTGGAGGTTACGGCCACCGCGCTGCTTGCGCGGCTGCGGCTGCGGGGCGGGCTGGGCGGCCACGGGTGTCTCCTGCCCTGGGTGGGACGACGGCACGAAGTGGGGCTGCCCGGCCGCCAGGTGGTTCGCCGACGGCGCGGGATGCACCGGTGCCCCCGGGTGCGGCGGGGCGCCGTGGCCGGGGGCGGGAGGGGCGTCGTCGGATATCGCGCGCAGCACGACCGTCTCCGTCACGCCCGGCGGCGCCGGCTCGGGCTGATCACCCCGGAAGAGCGGACCGCTCGGCCTGGACTCCCTGCCCAGCCCCTCGGCGGGCTCGGCCGGACCGCCGGTGGCGGGCCGACCGTGGGCCGAGGGCCGGCCGTGGGCGGCGGGCCCACCGCGGGCGGCACGCCGACCGGGGTCGGGCGTGCCGGGCAGCGGCCCGGCCTCGGCCGGTACGGGAGGCATGACCTGAGTCTCCTCCGCGTCGCCGCCCCAGTACACCGGAGGCTGCTGCGACTGATCCGAACGGAGGCCCGGCGCCCCGTGGACGGCACCCGGCGCGCCCGGGGGCACGGCGTGGCCGCCCGGGTGGCCGGGGTGTCCCTGGGCCACCGGCGCCGGCTGCGCGCCGTACCCCGGCGCCGGGTGGGCCGGGGTACGGGCGCCCTGCGGGTGCGGCGCCGGGCGGTAGGGCTGGAACTGCTGGTCGGACGGGCCCCAGTAGCCGGGGGCGTCAGGGGCGTCGTTCATCAGACCTCGAGCAGCTCGGCTTCCTTGTGCTTCAGCAGCTCGTCGACCTGGGCCACGTACTTGGCCGTGGTGTCGTCGAGCTCCTTCTCGGCGCGGCGGCCGTCGTCCTCGCCGGTCTCGCCGTCCTTGACCAGCTTGTCGATGGCGTCCTTGGCCTTGCGGCGCACCGAACGGATCGAGACCTTGGCGTCCTCGCCCTTGGTGCGGGCGATCTTGATGAACTCCCGGCGGCGCTCCTCGGTGAGCTCCGGCAGCACCACGCGGATGATCGAGCCGTCGTTCGACGGGTTGACACCCAGGTCGGAGTCGCGGATCGCCTGCTCGATGGCCTTCAGCGCGGTCTTGTCGAACGGCGAGACGACCGCCATCCGCGGCTCCGGCACCGAGAACGAGGCCAGCTGGTTGATCGGCGTGATGGCGCCGTAGTACTCCGCGACGATCTTGGCGAACATCGCCGGGTGCGCACGGCCGGTGCGGATGGCCGCGAGGTCGTCCTTGGCGACGCTGACGGCCTTCTCCATCTTCTCCTCGGCCTCGAGGAGGGTCTCTTCGATCACTGTGGTCTCCCTGTCCGGTTCATCTGCTGTTGTCCCGACCGGTGTCGGCCCGGTGGCCGGTCGCGGCACCGGGCCGTCCGGTACGGCTGGTTACTGCTCAGGCCCGGACAGAATCCTGGCTGATGAGTGTGCCGATCTTCTCACTCTTCACCGCGCGCGCGATATTGCCCTCCGCCAGCAGTTCGAAGACCAGCATCGGAAGGTTGTTGTCCTTGCACAGCGTGATCGCGGTGAGGTCGGCGACCTTGAGGTCGCGCGCGATGACCTCGGAGTACTCCAGCGCGTCGAACTTGACCGCGTCCGGGTTGGTCCGCGGGTCGGAGTCGTAGACGCCGTCCACGCCGTTCTTACCCATCAGCAGGACGTCGGCGTGGATCTCCAGGGCGCGCTGGACGGCCGTGGTGTCGGTGGAGAAGTACGGCATGCCCATACCGGCGCCGAAGATCACCACGCGGCCCTTCTCCAGGTGCCGGACGGCCCGCAGCGGCAGGTACGGCTCGGCGACCTGGCCCATGGTGATGGCGGTCTGGACCCGGGTCTCGATGCCCTCCTTGACCAGGAAGTCCTGCAGCGCCAGGCAGTTCATGACGGTGCCGAGCATGCCCATGTAGTCGGAGCGGGCCCGGTCCATGCCGCGGACCTGGAGCTCGGCACCCCGGAAGAAGTTGCCGCCGCCGATGACCACCGCGACCTCGGTACCGGCGCGGACGACCGTGGCGATCTCCCGGGCGATCGCGTGCACGACGTCCGGGTCGACGCCGAGCCCGCCACCACCGGCGAAGGCCTCACCGGACAGCTTGAGCAGCACCCGGCGGCGCGAGCCGACCTCGGGGTCCTGCGCGGTCTCCTGCGTCTCCTGCATGGACTTCTCCTTTTTGCACCTACTGGTCACAGGCGCGGGTGTGCGGATGCCCCGCCTGCGCGTACACGCGAGGAGGCCACTGCCGCGGGAACCGGTTCGGTGTCCTGCACGGCAATGGCCTCCTCGTCGTTCATGGTGCCGACGCGAGCCCGCCCGTTGGGGTAGGCGCGGGGTGAGCCCGTTCGGCGTTCCTCCCGCCCAGGTCAGCGGGCGGGGGCGGTTCCCAGCCTAAGGGGGCCGGGGACCAGGTGGAACGTGGCTCAGGCGCCGACGCGGAAACGGGCGAAGCGCTTGAGGGCGACGCCGTTCTCCTCGAGGACCTTGGCGACGGACTTCTTGTTGTCCTTCGCGAAGGCCTGCTCCAGGACGGAGTTCTCCTTCACGAAGCCGGTGACGCGGCCCTCGACGATCTTCGGCAGGGCGGCCTCCGGCTTGCCCTCCTCGCGGGCGGTGGCCTCGGCGACGCGGCGCTCGTTCTCGAGCTCCTCGGCCGGGATCTCCTCGCGGGACAGGTACTTCGGCGCGAAGGCGGCGATGTGCTGCGCGACGTCCTTGGCGACCTCGGCGTTCTCCTTGTCCAGCTCGACCAGGACGCCGACGGCCGGCGGCAGGTCGGGGCTGGTCTTGTGCAGGTAGACCGCGACGAAGCCGTCACCGTCGAACTGGGCGAAGCGACGGAAGACGATCTTCTCGCCCAGGGTCGCGTTGGCCTCGTCCACGAACTGCTGGACGGTCTTGCCGGCCTCGATCTCGGAAGCCAGGGCGGCGTCCAGGTCGGCCGGGGCGGTCTTGGCGACGTGGGCGGCGATCGCGTCGGCGACCTTGACGAAGTTGTCACCCTTGGCGACGAAGTCGGTCTCGCAGTTCAGCTCGACCAGAACGCCGGACTTGTTGTCCTCGGCGATCAGCGCGGCGACGGCGCCGTTGGAGGCGTCACGGCCCTCGCGCTTGGCAACGCCCTTCTGGCCCTTGATGCGGAGGAGCTCGACGGCCTTCTCGACCAGGCCCTCGGCCTCGTCCAGGGCCTTCTTGCAGTCCATCATGCCGGCGCCGGTGAGCTCACGGAGCTTCTTGACGTCCGCGGCGGTGAAGTTCGCCATGGTGTGAATCTCTTCTCGCGTCTCGCGTGTCTGCGTGGAGTGGCGCCGGGACCGATGGTTCGGTCCCGGCGCGGGAGAGAGGGGCACCTACCGGCTTCGTACCGGCGGGTGCCCCTCACCCTTGGTACGTCAGGCCTGCTCGGCCGGAGCGTCGGCAGCGGGGGCCTCGGCGGCCGGAGCCTCGGCGGCGGGGGCCTCGGCAGCGGGGGCCTCGGCGGCGGCGGGGGCCTCCTCAGCCTTCTTCTCGCCCTCGAGGAGGTCCTTCTCCCAGGCGGCCAGCGGCTGGTCGGCACCCGGCTCGGCCTTGGCGTCGCCCTTGGCGACACCGGCGCGGGACTTGAGGCCCTCGGCCACGGCGTCGGCGATCACGCGGGTCAGCAGGGTGACGGAGCGGATCGCGTCGTCGTTGCCCGGGATCTTGTAGTCGACCTCGTCGGGGTCACAGTTGGTGTCGAGGATGGCGACGACCGGGATGTTGAGCTTCCGGGCCTCGCCGACCGCGATGTGCTCCTTCTTGGTGTCCACGATCCAGACAGCGCTGGGAACGCGCTGCATGTCACGGATACCGCCGAGGGTCTTCTCCAGCTTGTCGTGCTCGCGCTGCAGGACCAGGAGCTCCTTCTTGGTGAGGCCGGAACCGGCCACGTCCGAGAAGTCCAGCTCGCCGAGCTCCTTCAGGCGCTGGAGGCGCTTGTAGACGGTCGAGAAGTTGGTCAGCATGCCGCCGAGCCAGCGCTGGTTCACGTAGGGCATGCCCACGCGGGTGGCCTGCTCGGCGATGGCCTCCTGGGCCTGCTTCTTCGTGCCGACGAAGAGGACGCTGCCGCCGTGGGCAACGGTCTCCTTGATGAACTCGAAGGCGCGGTCGATGTAGTTCAGCGACTGCAGGAGGTCGATGATGTAGATGCCGTTGCGCTCGGTGATGATGAAGCGCTTCATCTTCGGGTTCCAGCGGCGGGTCTGGTGACCGAAGTGGACGCCGCTCTCCAGCAGCTCCCGCATCGTGACGACGGCCATTGCCGTGCTCCTTGGTGTTACGGCCCGGCGGCGGCACTGCCTCGCAGCGATCGCCCACAGCCGGGTCAGGCTCGGTTTGTCCGTGGCGGCCAGGTGACAGCCACGCCTGACGCCCCGAACGTGCCGAGCCGCTTGAACCCTTCAGGCCCGGGGGCCGGTCGGGCTCGGCGGACCGAGCGGCACTCGCACCTGGCGGGGCTGCGGACGAACCGCGTCCGACCGCCGGTGGCGGGGCGTGCGAAGTCGACCCGGCGGACCGGGTCGCGTGTGAAGTGTACGGGAAGCGCCGAGGCGCGAGCGACTCCACGCGTGGCCGGGGGCCCGCCGAGGACCTGGGGGGAGCCCGGGGAACGGCTGGGGAGAGCGGGCTGCGGCGGGGTTGCCGCAGGGTTGCGACGGGGGTCGGGCGGGGGGCGCGGGGCGGCCACGGGAGTGCGCGGGGGCGGCTACGGGGGCGCGCGCCGGCTGGTTGGCCGCCGGTTCGAGCCCGTCGACTCGGAGCCCGTCGGCGGCTGGTGCTTTTACACCGGATGGCGGCGTTCGTACACCCGCCAGGGGGATGGCAGTCGGGCGTGAGGACGGTTTGTCCACAGGTATCCGGATCCGGGTGGTGTGGGGGCGGCGGAGCGGCGAGCCTGCGGGCATGACTGGTCGCGGGTGGTTCGGCGGGGTGTCCGTGGTGGTGACGGTGGAGCTCGTGCTCGCGTTCGTGCTCGGGTTGTCGGGGGCAGCGGGGGTAGCGGGGGCGGTGGGGGCAGCGGGACGCACGGGTGCGGCCGGCGACCCGGGCTCCGGGTCGGGCGGCGGGGCCGGGTGGGGTGGAGCGCGGGCCTGGCCGGTGGGCGGACCGGACGGGGTACTGAGCCGCTTCGAGCCGCCGGCGAAGGTCTGGGCCGCCGGGCACCGAGGAGTGGACCTCGCCGCCGCACCGGGGATGGAGGTCCGGACGGCGGCTCCCGGAGTGGTCACCTTCTCCGGGCTGGTGGCAGGACGGCCGGTGGTGACCGTCTCCCACCCCGGCTCGGGCTCGCCCCCGCTGCGGACCACCTACCTGCCCGTCACCGGCACGGTCCCGGTCGGCACCCCGGTGGCCGCCGGGCAGCCGATCGGACTGCTCGCTCCGAACGGGCGGCACTGCGCCGGGCACGACTGCCTGCACTGGGGGCTGCTGCGCGGAAGCCGCTACCTGGATCCGCTGGCCCTGTTCGGCGCGGGCACGGCCCGGCTGCTGCCGTTGGGGGGCGCAGCCGGGTAGGGCGCACCTGCTCGACGCGCGCCGGCGAGGGGCGGACCGGCGTCGGGGTCCAGGCTGCGGTCGAGGCCGGGGCTGCGGCCGAAGCCGGGGTCGGGACCGGGTTGAGGCTGCGGTCGAGATCTGGCTCGGGCCGGGGCCGGGCGGGGGCCGGGGTCAGGGGCGGACGAGTCCGTGCAGCACCAACGCGACGGCGGCGTCCGCGATCTCCTCGGGGCTCTCCGCCGCACAGCCCGTGCGGCCGCCGGCCGCGGCCTGCTCGGCCCGACGGGTCGCCGCCTCCACGACGCCCTGGACCAGGGCCGCGGCGAGCCGGGGCTGCGCGTGGCCGAGGTCCTCCAGCGTCCGGCCGATCAGACCGGCCAGCCTGCCGTGGGCCGCCCTGATCCGCTCGCGCGCGGCCTCGTCGAGCTCCAGCGCCGAGATCGCCACCACAGCCCGGTGCCGGGGGTCGGCGGCCAGCGCCAGCTGGCCCCGGACGTAGGCCTCGATCCGCTCGACGGCGGTGTCGCAGCTCTCCATCCCGGCCTCGATCTCGGCGGCCCAGAGCGGGAGGTCCACCTCGCACAGCGCCTCGACCACGGCGGCGCGGGAACGGAAGTACTCGTAGACCGAGGAACGCGCCAGCCCGGTGCGCGTCGCGAGCGCGGGGAAGGTCAGGGCCTCCATGCCACCCTCGGTGAGCAGGATGCGGGCAGCGTCGAGAAGCGCTGCGCGCTGGAGCTGGCGATGCTCGGCCACCGTGGCCGCTCGGATCTTCGGCACGCCCCCACTGTACGGAGCCATACCTCCGGCCGGTACGGCGCCGCGCATCGGGAGGAGGTTCGGGCCTGACGGCCGGCTTTCGGAGGCCAGGTGTCAACGCCCGAGTGCCGACGCCCTATCGGATGTCCGACAGCTTGGCGCGCAGCTGGAGGACGGACTTGGTGTGGATCTGACTCACCCGGCTCTCCGTCACCCCCAGGACCTGCCCGATCTCGGCGAGGGTGAGGCCCTCGTAGTAGTAGAGCGTCACCACCGTCTTCTCCCGCTCGGGGAGGGTGTTGACCGCCTGGGCCAGCAGCCTGCGCAGTTCGCGGTCCTCGGCCACCTCGACCGGGTTGTCCGCGCCGTGGTCCTCCAGGGTGTCCATCAGGCTCAGCCGGTCGCCGCCCTCCCCCACCGGGTGGAGCAGTTCGTCCAGCGCCACCACGTTGGCCAGCGACAGCTGACTGAAGATGGCGTGCAGGTCCTCGATCGCGATGCCCATCTCGGCCGCGACCTCCGGCTCGTGCGGCGTGCGGCGCAGCCGGGCCTCCAGCGTCGCGTACGTCCGCTCGACCGCCTTCGCCTTCTGCCGGACCGAGCGCGGGATCCAGTCCAGGGCCCGCAGCTCGTCGATGATCGCGCCGCGGATGCGGCTGATCGCATACGTCTCGAACTTGATGGCGCGACCGATGTCGAACTTCTCGATCGCGTCGATCAGCCCGAAGACCCCCGAGGAGACGAAGTCCGCCTGCTCCACGTTCGAGGGCAGACCGACCCCGACCCGCCCCGCCACGTACTTGACGAGCGGTGAGTAGTGCAGGATCAGCTGCTCGCGCAGCCTCTGGTCCCCGGTCTCCTTGTAGGAGCGCCAGAGTTCCTCCAGCGCGGTGCGGCCCTGGGCCGCGGCCTCCCTGGCGTCCTGCCCCTGGTCTCCGCCCGCCACCCTCTCCCGGCGGGGCGGCGACACCGGCGAGGCGAGCGCCGGGGACGCACCGCTCCGGGCCGGCGCGCTGCCGGGCGACCGGGGCGCGCCGGCCGCCCCCGCGCCGGGGGGCGCACCGGCGGGTGCACCGCCGGACGCGCCGGCGGGGCCTGCCGTGTCCGCGCCCTGGGCCGGCTCCGCACCCCGGGCCGCGTCCGCAGGCTGGGGCACCACCGTCGGCCGGCCGCCCTGGCGCGACAGGCCTCCCATCGTCCCCGCCGACTTGGCCGGGAGGTCGGGCACGGGGCGCCGCTCGGTCCGCGGCCCTCCCGAGGACCGAGCGCCACCGGTCACTCTGTGTCCGGGAATGTGTGTGGGCATGCGTTGGTCTGCGCCGTTCTGCCGAGTCATGTGCTGATAGGGAAGGCATGTGGAGCGTAGCGTGACCGACTCGCTGCGAAGCGCTACCACCGCTCGGTCGTCCCCCGATCCGGTGGCGTTCGCGCACCGGATCCGGGCGACGAACAGCAGAACCGGATCGGCAGGTCATCAGGGCGGCTCCGACGTGCGTTCCCTCGGCGCGAGCGCGTTCTCCGTTCCGACGTTCACCTCCTCCGCACCACGCGCCAGTGCGCACCGTGCCGCTCCACGTAGCCGAGCGCGCCCAACTCGTAGAGCCGTTGTAGGACTTCGTCCGGCGGGAGACCGGACTGCCGGGCCAGTCGCTCGACCGGGGCACCCTCCGCGGTCGCCGGTACGGCCTCCAGCACCCGGGCCACCGCCGGCTCCAGCAGGTCGCGCGGGAGCACCGGGCCG
Source organism: Kitasatospora sp. NPDC058444 (assembly GCF_042721415.1). NCBI lineage: Bacteria > Bacillati > Actinomycetota > Actinomycetes > Kitasatosporales > Streptomycetaceae > Kitasatospora > Kitasatospora sp. NPDC058444. Next base: position 31,669 of record NZ_JBHXLL010000032.1, read on the forward strand.
CTGCGCTGCGGTGCCAGGTCGTCCCCGATCGCCCCGATCAGCTCGGTGATCTCGGCCGCGTCGGTGACCAGGGTGGCGGCACCGCTGCGGATCAGGGCGTGCACCCCGGCGGAGAGCGCCGAGGTCACCGGGCCCGCGACGCCCATGGTGTGGCGGTTGAGGTCCCGCGCCCGCCTGGCCGTGCTCAGGGCGCCGCTGCGCACCGCCGCCTCGACCACCACCGTGCCCCGGGTCAGCGCGGCGATGACCCTGTTGCGGAGGACGAAGCGGAAGCGGTTCGGGTGCTCCCCGGGCGGGAGTTCACTGACCAGCAGGCCCTGGACGCCGATCCGCCGGATCAGTTCGGCGTTGCCCTTGGGGTAGGCCACGTCGACGCCGCAGGCGAGCACGGCGGCGGTCATCCCGCCGACCGCGAGTGCCCCGCGGTGTGCGGCCGCGTCGATCCCGTAGGCGGCTCCGGAAACCACCATCCAACCGCGCTCGGCCAGTTGGGCCGACAGCTCCCCCGCGACATGGGCGCCGTAGGCGGTGCAGGCCCGGGAGCCCACCAGCGCGACCGAGCGGAGCGCGAGCAGCCGCAGCGAGCCGGTGCCCGCCACCCAGAGCCCGACCGGACGTCCGTCACCCAGGTCGTCGAGTTGGCTGGGCCACTCCGTGTCCCCCGGAATGATGAACCGTCCACCGACGTCCCGTACCCGTTTCAGGTCCGTCTCCGGGTCCAGGCCCGGGAGCCTCGCCTGGTACCCGGCCAGGCGGGTGGCGTCCAGTCCTGGGTGGTCGGGCACCGTCCCGTCCCGGATCGCCTCGACCACGTCGACGGCGGGGAGTTGGCCGAGCCACCGACCGACCACCGCGTCCCCCGGTTCGCTGAGCCGGCCCAGCAGCACCCGGGCGAGGCGCTCGGGCTCGGGTCCGGCGTCGGTTGCGGCACCGGCCCCGGCCTCGGCCGCGCCGGGAATTCTAGGTTGCCTCAGCAGCTGGTTCATGCCTCACCCTTCTGGTTCCGCGGATGCTCGTCGAGCGCCTCGGGCTTCCCGGGCCAACCGTCCTCCGGGCTGCCGCGCTGCGCCGGGATGCCGCCGAGCCGGCCGAGGGCCCGCTCGGTCAGCGGCAGTCCGTGCTCCACCCCGGTGCGCAGGACCAGCGCGGTGCGCACGTCCCGCTGGTCCGGCCGGTCGCGTCCGGCGAGATCGGCGACCGTCCAGGCGACCCGGAGCACCCGGTCCAGGCCCCGGGCGGTCAACAGCCCCCGCTCCAACTGCCGCGCGGCGTCGTTGAGCGCCCCGGGCGCGAGCTGCCAGCGGGTGCGCAGCTCGTGGCCCGGCACCTCCGCGTTGGTCCGCCACGGGGTGTCCGCCAGCCGGGCCGCCGCCCGCTCACGCGCGGCCAGCACCCTGGCCGCGACGGTCTCGGTGTTCTCCGCCGTGGTGTCCCGTTCCATGAGCTCGACCCTGGTCACCGGGGCCACCTGGACCTGGAGGTCGACCCGGTCCAGCAGCGGCCCGGAGAGCCGCCCCTGGTAGCGGCTGACCATGGCCGGGGTGCACTCGCAGCCCTCGCCCCGCCGCGAGTACCGGCCGCACGGACAGGGGTTGGCCGCCAGGCAGAGCAGGAAGCGGGCCGGGAGCCGCAAGGAGCCGGCCGAGCGGGCGATCACCACCTCGCCCGACTCCAGCGGTTGGCGCAGCGCGTCGAGCACCCGGACCGGGAACTCCGGCGCCTCGTCCAGGAAGAGCACGCCCCGGTGGGCCAGCGAGACCGCCCCCGGTCTCGGCAGACCGCTGCCGCCGCCGACGATGGCCGGCATCGTCGTGGAGTGGTGCGGGGCGCAGTAGGGCGCGGTGTCGATCAGTGGACGCCCGGCCGGGAGCAGCCCCGCCACCGAGTGGACGGCGGTGACCTCCAGTGCCTCCTTCTGGGTCAGCGGCGGGAGCAGCGCGGGCAAGCGCTCCGCCAGCATCGTCTTGCCCGCCCCGGGCGGGCCCTTCAAGTAGAGGTGGTGACCCCCGGCGGCGGCGATCTCCAGGGCCCGCCGGGCCTCGTACTGACCGGCCACATCGGCCATGTCGAGCCGGGCCGTCCGGTCGTCGGGCAGGCCCCGCACGCCCGCGCTGGGCAGCATCAGGCCGGCCATCAGCGGATCCGGCCGACCGCCGATCGGGTCGGGCGGCTCCTCCGGTGCCGCCGCGCCGGTCAGGATGGCGACGAGCTGGCGCAGACTGCGGACGCCGATCACCGTCACCCCGGGAACGAGCGAGGCCTCGGGCGCGGTCTGCTCGGCGACCACGACCCGCTCGTACCCCGCGTCGGCGGCGGCCAGCACCGACGGCAGCACCCCTCTGACCGGCCGCACCCGGCCGTCCAGCCCCAGCTCGCCGATGATCAGCAGATCGGCGATGGCGGAGGGGTCGAGCCGTTCGGCGGCGGCCAGCACGGCGCAGGCGACCGCGAGGTCGAAGCCGCTGCCGCTCTTGGGCACCGAGGCGGGGCTGAGGCCGACCGTCAGCTTGCGCTGCGGCCAGGCCTCGCCGCTGTTCACGACCGCGGCGCGGACCCGGTCGCGGGCTTCGGTGAGCGCCTTGTCGGGCAGGCCGACCAGGGTGAACGCGGCCACCCCGGGCTCCAGATCGGCCTGGACCTCGACGATCACTCCGTCGACGCCGACCAGCGCGACGGAACAGGTTCGGGCGAAGGCCATCTCAGACCACCCCCCGCAGGTGGTCGACCAGGGCCGCGCCCCGCGCCCGGTTGACCACCGCGACCAGGTCGATCCGCACCCCGCCCGGCGGGGCGGGCGGCCATTGCGGATCGGTGGGCCCCGGATCGTAGCCGGGCCCGGCCAACTCGGCGAAGTGACCGGGCCAGCGCTCGGCCATCCAGCGCTCGGCCAGGCGCTGCAACCGGGCGGCCTTGGCCCGGTCGATGGCCTCGGTGGGCTGCTGGAATCCCCGCTCGGAGCGGGTCTTCACCTCGCAGACCGCCACGGTGTCGCCGTCGAGGGCGACGATGTCCAGCTCGCCCTCGACGCAACGCCAGTTGCGGTCCAGGATGCGGAGCCCGGCCTCGGCGAGGCGGCGGGCGGCGACCCGCTCCCCGTATCGGCCGAGCCCGTTCTTGGTACTGCGCTCGGGGATCGCCCGCGAGGGCTTCCCGGCTGTGGACGTGTCCGGTACGGCCTGGTCCGGTACGGCCTGGTCCTGCACGACGGTGTGCTGCATGGTGACCACCTCCGCCGAGGAGGCTGCACCAAGGCGCACGACGAGGCCCGGGAATTCCCGTTCCCTGTGGATAACCCGGGCCTGTGGACAACTTTTGTCACCCGCAGGAGTGAGAAGCCCCGTGCCCGCCGAATTCTGCTGGACAACGCGGGACGGAGTCGTCCAACGTCAGTTCCCGAAGCCGGACTCGTCCGAGGGCAGCTCCAGATCGCTCTTCGCGAGTTCCTCGATGTTCACGTCCTTGAAGGTCAGCACCCGGACCTTGCGGACGAACCGGGCCGGCCGGTACATGTCCCAGACCCACGCATCCGCCATCGACACCTCGAAGAACACCTCGCCCTGGACCGAGTGCACCTGCAGCTCGTAGTCGTTGGTGAGGTAGAACCGTCGCTCGGTCTCGATCACGTACTTGAACAGGCCGACGACGTCCCGGTACTCCCGGTAGAGCTTGAGCTCCATCTCGGTCTCGTACTTCTCGAGATCTTCGGCACTCATCCAGGCGTCCCCTCAACTTGTCAGTCCACCCATTGTGGACCACCGCACCCACGGTCAGAGCCGTACCGGATCCACCGGCGGGCCCTCGGCCAGCAGCCGCTCCAGGAACTCCGCCAGACCTGGCGGATAGACCGTCTCGGCGGTCCCCCTCAGTTCCTCGACCGTCCACCAGCGCGCCGCGAGCAGCTGGGCGTGCTCGTCCGCGCCCATGCCCGAATGGTCCAGCCCCGTCTCCGTGGTCCGGGCCAGGTGGAACCACTGCTCCTGCTCGTAGCGCTGTCCCTGAAAGGAGAACGACACCGTGCCGTACGCCACCAAGGGCCCCAGGTCCACACCCCGCAGGCCGGTCTCCTCCGCGAGCTCCCGCTCGGCGGCCTCGCGCACGTCCTCCCCCGGCTCCAAGCCGCCCCCGGGCGTGAACCACCACGTCTCCCCCGGGGTGGCCGGGTCGGCCCCCAGGAACAGGAGGATGCGGTCCAGTCCGTCCAGCAGCAGGATCCGCGCGGCCCTGCGACGCCGTGCTGTCATGGCGGCGCTCCACGCTCCTTCCGTCCGCATCGGTGGCGCTACCGATCCTGCCACCCGACGCGGTCGTCCGGGGCGATGTTCGGCAGAGCGGCCCGCCCGGCGACGCTCCCGCTCAGGCGCCGCGCCCCCGGAGCCGGCGGGCCAGAGCCGCCACCCCGCCCACCGCCGAGGTCACGAGAATCAGCGCCGCGCCCGCAACGGCGGCGTAGGCGAGCGGCCCCAGCGGCCCCGGCTGCGAGGCCTTCGGGCCCGCGAAACCGTCGAAGTCCGTGACCCGGTCGAGCAGGCCCATCCGGCCGAAGGGCAGCACGGTGGCCTCGACCCTGGCCTCGACGGCCTCGGCCGGGACGGTCCCTCCGGCGACCTCCAGGTGGGTGCGGGAGTCAAGCGAGGCCACCCGGTTGTCGCCGAGCAGGAACAGCCGGCCCTGCGGCACCGTCACGCTGAACTCGTCGCCCTGGCGGCCCTGCGTCGCGAGGTAGGGCTCGTCCACCGGCTGCCCGTTGACCGTCAGCCGGTGCTCGGCCCCGGTCGTGGCGACGGTGTCCCCGCCGACCGCGACCACCCGCTTGACCATGAGCTCGCCGCCCCAGGCCTGATCCCGGAAGACCACCACGTCGCCCCGCCCGATGCCGCCGCCGTCGACCTTGCGCGCGAGCACGGTGTCCCCGATGCGCAGCGTCGGGTGCATCGAGGCGGTGGGGATCTTGTACGGCCGGTAGTCGATCGCGATCAGGGCGAAGCCGCCGACCATCAGCACCAGCCCCAGCGCGAGGGCGACGCCCTGCAGCACCGCGGCGGGCCCGCGGCGCGCACGGGCGGGCACGGGCGGGCGGTCGACCGTCTGCTCCACGACACTGCTCATCGACACCGTCCACCTCTGGCCGACCGGAGAACACCACTGGCACGCCGGAGGCACGGGCGGAAAAGCCGGCGGGCCGTGGCACGTCCGAGCAGATTACTCGTCGGTACCACGGCCCGCGCAAGAGCCGGGGCCAACCCGGCGGAACACGATCCGGTGGAGCTCAGGACTCCTTGCGGTGCTCCGCCCGACCCCGCACCCGGCGCACCAGCGGGAGCAGGGCGACGGCCCCCACCGCATCGGCCACGGGGGGCGCCATCGGCGCGGCCGCCGCCAGGCCCTTCTGGTCGAAGGTGTCCGGCACCGGCAGCGTCGACCAGTGGCTGATCGGCCAGGCCACCACGAAGGCGCGCCCGATCACGTTGTCCACCGGGACGGTGCCGCCACCCGGCTGGTCCATGTGGAAGCGGGAGTCCAGGGAGTTGGCGCGGTGGTCACCCATCACCCAGATCCGGTCCTTGGGCACCTTGACCGGGCCGAAGGGGTGGTCGCCACAGGGGGTGTTGCCCGGGTAGACGTACGGCTCGTTGAGGGCGACACCGTTGACCTTGACCGGCCCGTCGCCCTCGCACTCGACGGTGTCCCCGCCGACCGCGATGACCCGCTTGATCAGGTCCTTCTCGTTGGCGGAGGGCATCAGGCCGACGAAGCTGAGCACGTCCTGCACGCCACGGAGGAAGGAGTTGCTGCTCTGCGGGGTCGGCTCGTCGTTGAGCCAGCCGCCCGGGTCGTGGAACACCACGACCTCGCCGCGCTCGGGCTCGGCCCCGAACCACGGAGTCAGCTTGTCCACCAGCACGCGGTCGCCGACCTGCAGCGTGTTCTGCATCGATTCCGACGGAATGGAGAACGCCTGGACGAAGAAGGTCTTGATCACCAGCGCGAGGATCAGCGCGATGCCGATCAGGATCGGCAGTTCCTTCCAGAACGAGCGCGGCTTGCGCGGCTTGGAGGGAACCTCCGACTCCGACTCGTCCACGGGCTCGGCCCCCGCGTGCGAGGAGTCCGGGGCGTCCTCCGACCCGGCGCCCTGCCCGTCAGCGGTCTGCGCCGCCGCGTCCTCGACCGAGGCCGAGGAGGCCGCGGACTCGGCGGACCGGTCCGCCCGACGGCCCGGGCCCTCGGGCTCTCCGGCGCCTGATCGGGCGCCGATCACCAAATCCCCCACAACGTCTCCTCCCTGCTGTGCGGACGCCCGCGCGTCCGCGCTCAGAGTGCCGCACAGCGGGCACCACGCTCACCACGACCATGAACGCCTCAGGGCTGCCCACCGCGGACTCCCCTGACACCAGCACAGCCTCGGCCCGCGACCGGGACCACTCCCGGCCGCACCTGCACTTCTCTATCACTCCCAGGCATCCGGCTCGCGGTCCCACACGCGACGCCCGTCCGGTCGACGGCCGGCGCGGCTCACTCCGGAGGCCGTCCCGACCTGCGCGCGACGAGCGGAAGGACGCCCAACACACCCATAACGAGCGGGGGTTCCGCAGGAACCGGCCCAACGCCCACCGACTCCGCGGCAGTTCCGCCGGCCTGCGGCATCCGGGCGAGAGAGGAGAGTGAACCGGGCGCATCGAGTTGATGGAACCGGTCCAGCGGCCAGGCGATCACGAACGCGCGACCGACCACGCCGCTCAGCGGGATCGTCCCCTGGTCCGGATTGCCCATGTGGAAACGGGAGTCGGCGGAGACGTCCCGGTGGTCGCCCATGACCCACAACCGCCCCTGCGGCACCTGGACCCTGAAGGTCTGCCGGGACGGCGGGTTGCCGGGCGCGAGGTAGGGCTCCTCCACCGGACGGCCGTTGACGCTGAGGCGCCCCTGCGCGTCGCAGCACTCCACGGTGTCCCCGCCGACGCCGATCACCCGCTTGATCAGGTCCTGCTCGTTGTCGGAGGGCAGCAGGCCGACGAAGGTCAGCACCTTCTTGGCCCCGCCCAGCACCAGGCCGTCGTCGGACGGCTTCCGGTCGTGCTCCAGCCAGCCGCCCGGGTCCTTGAACACCACGATGTCGCCGCGCTGCGGCTCACTGCCGAACCAGGGGGTCAGTTTGTCCACCAGTACCCGGTCCCCGATCAGGATGGTCTGCTCCATCGAGCCCGAGGGGATCACGAACACCTGGACCAGGAAGGTCTTCATCACCAGCGCCACCAGCAGGGCCACCAGGATGATCAGCGGCACCTCGCGCACCAGCGAGCGCTTGCGCCGACGGGCCGCCTTGCGGGCACTGCGCCGGCGCTCGGCCCGGCCGCGCGCCGGCGGGGCCCCGTCCGGCCCGGAGCCCTCCGCGCCACCCGTCTCCGGCCCCGCGGTCGCCGCTCCCCCGGCGGCCGGGCGGTCGGCGAGCCGCCCCCTACCCCTGGCCCCCATGACCACCCGTCCCCGCAGTCGCGGCGAAGGCCGCGGGCCGCTCCAGGCCGGTCAAGCGCGAGAACGGGTAGACCACCCAGTCCGCCCTGCCGATCACCTTCGCCTCGGGCACGAAGCCGCCACCGGGCTCGCCGAGGTGGTCGCGGGAGTCCCGGGAGGCGCTGCGGTGGTCGCCCATCACCCACAGCTTGCCGGCGGGCACGACGATGTCGAAGGCCACGCTCGACGGGTCGTCGCCCGGGGACAGGTAGGAGGTCTCGTCGATCGGCACGCCGTTGACGGTGATCGGCGCACCCGGACCGGTGCTGGTCACCCGGTCCCCGCCGACGCCGATCACGCGCTTGACGTAGACGGTGTCCCCGGCCGGGGCCAGGCCGAGGTCCTGGGCGAACGAGCGCAGGCCGTCCCAGAAGCCGGGCGGCTTCGCCGACCCGCGCAGGAAGGAGCCGGTCCCGTCGAAGACCACGACGTCACCCCGCTGGGGGTGGCCGCCGAAGGCGTAGGCGAGCTGGTTCGCGACCAGCCGGTCCCCCGGGCGCAGGGTCTCCTCCATCGACCCGGAGGGCACCGAGAACGGGCGCGCGACGAAGGCGTTCACCAGCAGCAGGGCCGTCAGGCAGATCCCGACCACCAGCAGCAGGTCCCGCGAACGCGAGCGCCCTGGCTCCTCGTCCTGGTCGGAGCCGTCATCACCGTCCGAGCCGTCATCGCCGCGACCGCCGGTCCGCTCCTCGACGCGTTCGGGGCCCTCGACGCGGTCAAGGCCCTCGGCCCGCTCCGGCAGCTCGGCGCGCTCCGGCCCGTCGGCGGCCTCCGGGTCGTCGACGCCGGCCGCCGCGGTGCGCCCGCCGCCGCCGGCCCGAGCGGAACCGTCCCCGGAAACGACCGCAGAAACGACCCCGGAAACGACCGCAGAACCGTCCCCGGAAACGACCGCGGACCGCGACAGCGAGTCCGCACCGGTGGGTGCGGGACTGCCGTCGCGGTCCGCGGGTGGTTCGTGCGTGCTCATCGGGGGGTGAGCTTACCTTGCGGCCGTTCGGCCCCCTCGGAGCGTTCCGATCCCCGGCGAGGCCGGGGGCCGGTGGATCAGCGGTCGCGCTTCTCCTTGATCTTCGCGGCCTTGCCGCGGAGGTCACGCAGGTAGTACAGCTTGGCGCGGCGAACCGCACCGCGGGTCACGACCTCGATCTTCTCGACGACCGGGGTGTGCACCGGGAAGGTGCGCTCCACGCCGACGTTGAAGCTGACCTTGCGAACGGTGAAGGTCTCACCGATGCCGGCGCCGTGGCGGCGGATGACGACGCCCTGGAAGACCTGGACACGGGAGCGGTTGCCCTCGATGACCCGGACGTGAACCTTCAGGGTGTCACCGGCGCGGAAGGCCGGGATGTCGCTACGCAGCGAGGCCGCGTCGACAGCAGCGAGCTTGTTGCTCATGTTGCTCTCCATCGCAGGCGCCACGGGCCGCCCACGGAAATCGTCACAATGGGGTCTGCTGCGGGCCGCATCGGCTGACGACGAACCCCCCGTGGCGGGGGCGTCGGTCCACGTGCCCCCTACGGAAGGGAACCAGCGACAGACAGCAGCCGCCTATTCTTCCACATCACCGGCCACGGACCGAAATCGGCCGAGCCGCTCGTCCCAGGCCAGGCCGAGGATGCTCAGCGCCTCCCGCTCCTTCTTGTCGAAGGCGCCGTACTGCCAGCGCTCGACCAGGTCGGGCCGGTTCGCCAGGGTCCGCGCGAAGGCCTGCTCACGGCGCCAGCGGGCGATCCGGCCGTGGTTGCCGCTGAGCAGCACGTCGGGCACCGTCCGGCCGCGCCACTCGGCGGGCTTGGTGTAGACCGGGCCCTCCAGCAGGTCGGCCATCGCGCCCGGCGCGAAGGAGTCGTCGCGGTGGGACTCGGCGTTGCCGAGCACCCCGGGCAGCAGTCGGGCGATCGCCTCGACCATCACCAGCACGGCGACCTCGCCGCCGGCCAGCACGTAGTCGCCGATCGAGGCCTCGACCACCGGCATCCGGGTGGCCGCCTCCTCGATCACCCGGCGGTCGATGCCCTCGTACCGGGCGGGGGTGAAGGCCAGCCAGGGGCGCCCGGCCAGCTCCTGGGCGAGCGCCTGGGTGAACGGTCGCCCGCTCGGGGTCGGCACGACCAGGGTGGGCACCTGCCCCTCCGGCCCGCCGGCGATCACCGCGTCCAGCGCCTCGCCCCACGGCTCGGGCTTCATCACCATGCCGGGGCCGCCGCCGTACGGGCTGTCGTCGACCGTGCGGTGCACGTCGTGGGTCCACTCGCGCAGGTCGTGGACGTGCACGTCCAGCTGGCCGCGGGCGCGGGCCTTGCCGACCAGCGAGACGTCCAGCGGCTCCAGGTACTCGGGGAAGATCGTGACGACGTCGATCCGCATGCCGCTCTGCACGCCGTCGGCCGCCGGAACGCCCGCCCCGGCGCGGTCCACTCCGGTGCCCTCCGACCCGGTATCCCCCGCCTCGGTGCTCTCCGCCGCGGTCACTTGGACTCCTCCGAGCCCTCGGAGCCCTCGGAGCCCTCGGAGTCCGATCCCTGAGCCTCCGATCCCTCGGAGTCCGAGCCCTCGGCGGGCTCGGCCGAGGAGGTCCCCGCGACCTCGGCCTGCTCCGGGTCGATCAGCCCGGCCGGCGGGGTGATCACGGCGCGCTGGTTCTCCAGGTCGATGGTCGGCACGATCTGGCTGACGAAGGGCACCAGCACCTCCGTCCCGTCGGCCTTCTTGACCGTGAGCAGGTCCTGGTAGGGCAGGTGGAGGACCTCGGTCAGCTCGCCGACCGGGGTGCCGTCGAGCAGCACCACGTCCAGGCCGATCAGCTGGTGGTCGTAGTACTCCTCCGGGTCGTCGGGGCTCTCCTCCGGGTCGACCTCGGAGATGAGCAGGGTGCCGCGGAGGGCCTCGGCCGCGTTGCGGTCCTTGACGCCGGCGAAGCGCAGCAGCAGTCGGCCGCTGTGCACCCGGCCGGACTCGACGGTCAGCGGTCCGACCGACGCGGGGTCGGTGAGCACCACGGCACCGGGGCCGAGCCGGAGTTCCGGCTCGTCGGTGCGGACCTCGACACTGACGTCCCCCCTGATGCCGTGGGCACGGCCGATCCTGCCGACGACGAGCTGCACGGTGATCGTTCTCCTGGAGTTCCTGAGCCGATACGAAAAGCGACGGGCTGCGAAGCGATGATGTGCGGGAAATGCGGGTGGAAATGCGAAAAGGCCGACCGGGACGACATGCGTCCCGGTCGGCCTCACAAGCCCTGACGGCTGAACGAGCAGCAGCGTCAGCGAATGTTGTCCACGTCGACCAGGTCGACCCGGACGTTGCGACCGCCGAGGGCGCCGACCACGGTGCGCAGCGCGCGCGCCGTACGGCCACCCCGGCCGATCACCTTGCCGAGGTCATCGGGGTGCACTCGCACCTCGATGGTGTTACCCCGACGCAGGTTGCGCGAGCGCACCTGCACCTCGTCGGGGTGCTCGACGATGCCCTTCACCAGGTGGTCGAGGGCGTCCTCGATCACGATCAGGCCTCGGCAGCGGCGTCGGCCTCAGCCTCGACCTTGTCCGACTTCTTGGCCTTCGGGGTGATGGCGACACCGGTGGTGGCGTCCTCGAAGCCGGCGACGGCCTTCGCGAACAGGTGCGAGAAGTCCTCGACCTTCGGCTCGGCGACCTTCAGCGGCGCCGGAGCCGGCAGGCCCTTGAACTTCTGCCAGTCGCCGGTCAGCTTCAGGATGGCGAGCACCGGCTCGGTCGGCTGGGCGCCGACGGACAGCCAGTACTGGGCGCGGTCGCTGTCGACCTCGATCTTCGAGGGGTTGTAGGTCGGCTGGTAGATGCCGATCTCCTCGATCGCGCGGCCGTCACGCTTGGTGCGGGCGTCGGCGACGACGATGCGGTAGTGCGGGGAGCGAATCTTGCCGAGACGCTTCAGCTTGATCTTGACTGCCACGGGAGTGGATTCTCCTGGTGTTGACGTGGGTGAGCGGGCTCGCCATCGCGTGGGGTTGCGCGGCGGACCGTTCAAGGGACACGCCAGCCGTAGGAGAGAGGGGTCCTGCTCGGCTGCCGAGTACTCAGCTGTCCATTCTGCCACATCGGCGAGAACCGCCTGTACGCGGGCCCGGGCGCCCGGTCAGGGCTCGACCGGGAGCCCCCGCTCCCGGTCCAACCCGAAGACATCACCGCTGTCCTGCCGTACCGCTCGATCGGTGCTGCTCGATCCGCTCACTCGGTACCGCTCGCTCGGCACTGCCGGTACTGCTGGTACTTCCGGTACTGCCAGTACTTCCGGTACTGCTCACTCCGTGCCGCTCATTCCGGCCGGACCGCCGCCCGCACAGCAGCCCGCCGGGACGTCGACCGACTACGCGATCTTGAACGGCTGCTGGCACGCGCCGCAGACGATGGACGCCTGCGCGAGCACCGACGGGACGACGCGGACGTTGCGCCCGCAGCCGCAGACCGCCTTGACCCGCACGCCGCCCCCGGAGGAGCCGTGCCGGGCCGCCGGGCCGCGGAACGCGCGCGTCGCACCGTCACCGGCCACCGCCTCCTGGTGCGCCCCGAGGGCGCGGTCCAGTCGCTCGATGGTCTCGGCGTACCGCTCCTGCGTCTCCTTGAGCATGGTCACCTGGGAGAAGCCGCTGCTCGCGTGCGGCTCGATCGGGTGTGCCAGGCCCAGCTCGGAAGCGAGCATCAGGAAGCGCCGGTTGTGGTAGCGGCCGGCCCGCGAGGTGTCCCGGATGTCCCGGGCCGCGGCCAGACCGTGGGCAGCCTCGTGGAGGAGCCGCTCGAAACCGAGCCGCGTCCCACAGGCCGAGGAGGACTCGCCGATCAGGGCCTCGGGCGAGGCCAGGTCGGGAAGGTCCTGGTGGTAGGCCTGGATGTCACTCCAGGCGGCGGCCAGTTCGGCCGCGAGAACGAGGGGCTGTGTCGTGCTCACGCTAGACCAACGATGGAGTGCGAGCCGATGTTCCGCATGTTCTCGTTCCCGGGGAATTCACAGGGAACTCCCAGGAATGCAAGGCCGCGCGCGAATTGCGCGTTCCGGATCTGACGCAAGACCAACCCCCTGCCGGTTTCGGCCCGTCGCAGCGTCGACGGGCCTGGAGAATTCCGTCCGGGGAGCGGGCTGTCGCCACCCGGGACGTACGGCCCGTGGGCCTGCCGGATTGACAGGGCCACGGGCCGTACACCGTACCGCTATTCCGTTAATACCGGGAGTTGACCGGCCAGTAGGGATGTCCACCGCGGGGACGCACCGGAGGAGTTACCGGATTCTTACCCTTCCGCATTCCGGGCAAATGTCGCCGGTGTCCGTCATTACCCGCGGACCACGGACGCCCGGCGGACATCAACAGGACATCCGCCGGGCACCGAACGGCCGCGGGCACGCCCCGGACGGGCACGCCGGGGACGACCGTCGGTACACCCGACGGACACGCCCCGACGGACACGCCCCGGAGGGCCGTCAGTACGCCCGGGCGACGATCGCGACGTTGCCGTCCTGGTCGTCCGCCGCCGGCACCGAGCCGTCGGCCGCGACGATGCAGCGCACCGTGACGCCCTGCTCGGCCAGCTTGGCCTCGCCCTCCGCGCCGAGGTCGGCCCAGGAGATCCGGCCCCAGCCGGTGGCGGCGGCCTCGATGGCCTCGTCGATGGTCTTGACGTCGACGGTGCGGGACTCGCGGCGCTCGCGGGACTGGCGCAGCAGCAGCGCCTGGTCCTCCTCCAGCACGCCCGGCAGCAGCGTGGCGAGGGCGTCGATGGAGACCGGCTCCTTGCCGCCCGGGATGCGGCGGGCCAGCATCGCGGTGCCGTTCTCCAGGTCGCGCGGGCCGACCTCGATGCGCAGCGGAACGCCCTTGAGCTCCCAGTCGACGGCGCGGCGGCCGAACGGGGTGTCGGTGCGGTCGTCGACCACGACCCGGATGCCGGCGGCCTCCAGCTGCGCGCCGATCTCGCGGACCTTCGCGATGACGGCGTCGTCGCCCTTGATGGCGAGCACGACGGCCTGGACGGCGGCCAGGCGCGGGGGCACCCGCAGGCCGTTGTCGTCGCCGTGGGACATGATCAGGCCGCCGACCATGCGGGTCGAGACGCCCCAGGAGGTCTGCCAGACGTGCTCGCGCTCGGCGCCCTGCAGCTGGTAGGTGGTGTTGAACGCCTTGGCGAAGTTCTGGCCCAGCTCGTGGCTGGTGCCCATCTGCAGGGCCTTGCCGTCGCCCATCATGCCCTCGAGGGTGAGGGTGTTGATGGCGCCGGCGAAGCGCTCCTTGGCGGTCTTGCGGCCGAGCACGACGTCGATGCCGAGCACGTTGGTCATGAAGTCGCCGTAGACCTGGGTGTGGATCATCGACGCGTAGGCGCGGGCGTCCTCGTAGGTGGCGTGGGCGGTGTGGCCCTCCTGCCAGAGGAACTCGGTGGTGCGCAGGAAGACGCGCGGGCGCAGCTCCCAACGGACCACGTTGGCCCACTGGTTGATCAGCAGGGGCAGGTCGCGGTGGCTCTGCACCCACTTCGAGAAGTACTCGTTGATGATCGTCTCGGAGGTCGGCCGGACGACGACCGGCTCCTCCAGCTGCTTGCCGCCGCCGTGGGTGACCACCGCGAGCTCGGGGGCGAAGCCCTCGACGTGCTCGGCTTCCTTGGTCAGGTAGGACTGCGGGATGAACATCGGGAAGTAGGCGTTCTGCGCGCCGGCCTTCTTGATCCGCGCGTCCATCTCCTGCTGCATCCGCTCCCACAGGCCGTAGCCGTACGGTCGGATGACCATGGTGCCGCGCACCGGACCGTTGTCGGCCAGCTCGGCCTTGTTGATGAGGTCCTGGTACCAGCGCGGGAAGTCTTCCGCCTGAGGGGTGAGAACGGGTGCCTTAGCCATGGGGCGAATGGTACGGGGCGCGGGGCCCCGGTTTCGAATCGGTATCACCGGACGGGGGCGCACCACCGCGACACGCGCGCACCACCCTGCACCCCTCTGGACGCCGGGCCCGACCCGCTGTTCGCTGGTGTGGGGCGGGACTTTGGGGGAGCCGTAGCAGCACACCGAAGGACCGGATGGGAGGCCGCCATGGCTTCAGCTCGGACGACCGGCACGACCGCACGACCGACGGGCGCACGCCCGCACCACCCGCGGACCGGGGCCGCCCGCCCCGCGCGGGCGCGCGACTGGGCGGAGATCCAGGAACGCATGCTGGTGCCGCTCTACGAGGCGGTCTACGACCGGCTCGAGGTTGGCCCGGCGAGCAGCGTGCTGGGCCTGGGCTGCCGGTCCGGGCTGGCCCTGCTGCTGGCGGCCGGGCGCGGCGCCCAGGTCGCCGGGCAGGAGCCGCGGGACGAGCTGCGCGCGCTGGCCCACGACCGTCGGCTGCGGGTGTGCGCGGGGGCCCGGACACCGTCCGCCGTCCCCCGCTCGGCCCATTCGCTGGTGACGGTTTTCGAGCAGCTGCCCGGTGCCGCCGGGTCCGGCCCGGTGGTCGCCGAGGCCGCCCGGCTGACCCTCCCGGGCGGGCACGTGGTGCTGGCCGCCTGGGGCCCGCCGGAGCGCTGCGAGAGCGCCGCGGTGCTGGACGTGGCCCGGCGGATGGCGGGCCGGACCACCGCACGCGACCCGTTCGAGCTGAGCGCGCCGGGCGCCCTGGAGGACCTGCTCGCCCCGGCCGGCCTGCACCCGGCCGGCAGTGGCCGGGTGAGCTGCCCGTTCGCCTACGCCGACCTCGACAGCGCGGTGCGCGGCCTGCTCTCCACCGGCCTGTTCGAGCCGGCCGAGGAGTTCTCCGGCGCCTCGCTGGTGGCCAAGGAGCTGGAGGAGGCCCTCCAGCCGTACCTGCGCGCGGACGGCTCGGTGCGGATGGAGAACCTGTTCCGCTACCTGGTCGCCGAGCGGCCGCGCTAGTCCGCCGCCCGGGAAGGGGTGGGCGAACCCTCGCGGCGGAACCCCCTCGGTGAACCCCTTCAGGTGAACCCCCTGAAGGGGCGGGTGAACGCAAACCGGGGGCGCCCGCCACCATGGCGAGCGCCCCCGGCACCGGACCTCACGCCCGGTCGATCGACTTCCCGTCGGAGCCGTCGGAGTCATCGGAACCACTGGCGCCGTCGGAACCACCGGCACCGTCGGTGCCGCGGGAACCCCCAGACCCTGCCGAAGTCCCCGCGGAAGCCCCTTCAGCACCCTCCGAGGCCGCCTCCCGCGGCACCCCCGCCGCCCGGTACGCCTCCTCCTCGTCCAGCGTCTCCGCCTCCAGCAGCGCCGCCGCCAGCGCGTCCAGCCGGTGCCGCTGCTCGTTCAGGATCCGCACGGCGTCGCCGTAGCACTCGGAGACGATCCGCCGGGCCTCCTCGTCCACCGCGTCCAGGGTGGTCGGCGCGGCGGAGAGCCCGTACGCGCCCTGCGGGTCGGAGGGCACCGCGGTGAGCCGGCCGACCCGCTCGCTCATCCCCCAGCGTCCGGCCATCCCGCGGGCGATGCTGGTGACCTGCTCCAGGTCGCTCTCCGCACCGGTGGTGATCACCCCGTAGACCACCTGCTCGGCCGCCATGCCGCCGAGCGCGCCGATGATCCGCCCGCGCAGGTAGGGCTCGGTGTACGAGTAGCGGTCGTTCTCCGGGGTGGAGAGGGTGACGCCGAGCGCCCGGCCGCGCGGCACGATGGTGATCTTGCGCACCGGGTCCGCGCCGGGCTGGAGCATGCCCAGCAGCGCGTGCCCGCTCTCGTGGTACGCCGTCCGCTCGCGCTCCTCCTGCGGCATGACCAGCGGCCGCACCGCGCCGAGCTGGACCTTCTCCAGGGCGTCCGAGAGGTCCCGCTCGTTGACCGCGTCCTGCTCGCGCTTGACGGCCAGCAGCGCGGCCTCGTTGACCAGGTTGGCGAGCTCGGCGCCGGTCATCCCCGGCGTGACCTTGGCCAGCTGGTTGAGGTCGGTGCCGCCGGCCAGCGGGACGCTGCGGCTGTGGATGCGCAGGATCGCGGCGCGGCCCTCCCGGTCGGGCGGGCTGACGGTGATCCGCCGGTCGAAGCGGCCGGGGCGCAGCAGCGCCGGGTCGAGCACGTCCGCCCGGTTGGTCGCGGCGATCACGATGACGCCCTCGGAGCCGGTGAAGCCGTCCATCTCGGTGAGGATCTGGTTGAGGGTCTGCTCGCGCTCGTCGTGCCCGCCCATGCCGCCGCCGGCGCCGCGCTGGCGGCCGATGGTGTCGATCTCGTCGATGAAGATGATCGCCGGGGCGACCTTGCGGGCCTCGGCGAACAGCTCGCGGACCCGGCTGGCGCCGACGCCGACGATCATCTCGATGAACTCGGAGGCGGAGGCGGAGAAGAACGGCACGTTCGCCTCGCCGGCCACGGCCCGGGCCAGCAGGGTCTTGCCGGTTCCGGGCGGGCCGCTCAGCAGCACGCCGCGCGGCATCTTGGCGCCGAGCCTGCGGTACCGCTCGGGGTTCTTCAAGTAGTCGACGACCTCGGTGAGTTCGGCCTCGACCTCGTCGATGCCGGCCACGTCGGCGAAGGTGGTGCGCTTGCCCTCCTCGGCGAGGACCGGCTTCGGCGGAGCCTTGCGGCCGAGCGGTCCGCCGCCGAGTCCGCCGGCCATCCGGCGGGCGAGCAGCACCCAGATGAAGATCAGCAGCAGCATCGGGGCGAGCGAGAGCAGCAGGTTGGTGAGGAAGCTGCGCTGCTGGACCGGCGAGGTGGCGGTGACCTCGACGCCCTGCTGCTGCAGGGTGGCCCAGAGGTTGTCGTTCGCGAAGGAGGGCCGCTGGGTGTCGAACTCGGTGTAGTCGCCCTTGCCGCCGTCCGGCTTGGGCTGGGCGGTCTTGAGGGTGCCCTCGATCGCGTCGCCCTTGGCGTAGATCTTGGTGATGTTGCCCTTGTTCAGCTGGTTGTTGAACTCGGTGTACGAAATCGTGGTGGCGCCCGCGGGGCCGAAGAAGGACAGCAGCAGGTCCGAGATCAGGAACACCACGAGGGCGGTGAGGGCGAGGCCCACCCAGCCTCCGGGCATCCGGCGCTTGGGCGGCGGGGGCGGGGCACCCTCCGAACGCCAGGGCTGTTCGGGGGTCTGACGTGGCGGCACGGGTTCGGTCACCCATCGGACAATACGGACAGCTGCTCGGACGAGCCAATCGCAACGCCGCGCCCGGATCGCCGTACGCCCGTGCCACCCCCTCCCACCAGCGGCTATGCCGTCACGCCCGGCCACTCCTCGGCGGTCAGCGCGAACCGCTCGTGGTCGCGCCATTCGCACTGGAGGAAGAGCATCCGCGGGGAGAAGCCCTCGTGCCGGAAGCCGAGCCGCTTGGCCATCGCGATCGAACGCTCGTTCTCCGGCTGGACGTTGATCTCCAGCCGGTGCAGCCCCAGCCCGTCGGCCGACTGCGGGGAGAAGCAGCGGTCGACGACCAGCCGCATGCCCTCGGTCATCCGGCCGGTGCCGTTGAACGGGAGGTACGAGTCGTAGCCCAGCGTGGCGCTGCAGAAGCGGCTCATCACGATGTTGGCGACGTTCACCTTGCCGACCAGCCCGCCGGTCTCCCGGTCGAGGATCAGGAAGGTGCGCAGCCCGGAGCCCTGGCGCTTCAGCAGGTCGGGCAGTCCGTCCGGCTCGACCGGGTTCCACCGTCCGATGTGTTCGGCGGACCGCCGGACCGCCTCGGCGTACGCGGCCGTGTCGTCGGCCCTCGGGGCCCTGATCATCACTCGCATGCCCCCATCATCGGACACGCGATCGGCCCGCCGCCCGGAAACACCGGGCGACGGGCCGACCAGAAGCGATCAAGGCCGATGGCGCGTCGAGGACCGCCAAGGACCATCGAGGACCATCGAAAACCGCCAAGGACCGTCAAGGACTACAGCATGTCCTTGAACTCCTTGGGCAGCTCGAAGTCGGCCGGGCCCTTGCCCGCGCCGAGGCCGAAGGCGCCGCCGTCCGCCGGACCCTGGCCGGTGCCCGGGCCGAGCGCGCGGCGCTCGGCGGCCGCGGCCTCCTCCTGCGCCCGCTTCAGCGGGTTGCCGCTCTTGCGCTTGCCCTTGGCCTGCGGGGCCTTCTTGGCGGACTTCTTCGCGCCGCCGCCCATGCCCGGGATCCCCGGCATACCGGGCATGCCCTTGCCGGAGGCCATCGCGGACATCATCTTGCGGGCCTCGAAGAACCGCTCGACCAGGTTCTTCACCTCGCCGACCTGGACGCCCGAACCCTTGGCGATGCGGGCCCGGCGGGAGCCGTTGATCAGCTCCGGCTCGGCGCGCTCGGCCGGGGTCATCGACTTGATGATCGCGCCGACCCGGTTGACGTCCTTGTCGTCGATGTTGTTGATCTGGTCCCGGATCTGGCCCATGCCGGGCAGCATGCCGAGCAGCTTGGAGATCGAGCCCATCTTCTGGACCTGCTCCAGCTGGGACAGGAAGTCGTCCAGGGTGAACTGCTTCGGGCCGCCGCGCAGCTTGGCGGCGATCTTCTCCGCCTCGGCCTGCGAGAAGGTCTGCTCGGCCTTCTCGATGAGCGAGAGGACGTCACCCATGCCGAGGATGCGCGAGGCCATCCGGTCCGGGTGGAAGGCGTCGAAGTCGTCGACCTTCTCGCCGTTGGAGGCGAACATGATCTGCCGGCCGGTGACGTGCGCGACCGACAGGGCGGCACCGCCGCGGGCGTCGCCGTCGAGCTTGGAGAGCACCACGCCGGTGAAGTCGACGCCGTCGAGGAAGGCCTGGGCGGTGGTGACCGCGTCCTGGCCGATCATCGCGTCGACGACGAACAGGACCTCGTCCGGGTTCACCGCGGCGCGGATGTCCGCGGCCTGCTGCATCAGCTCGGCGTCGATGCCCAGGCGGCCGGCGGTGTCGACGACGACGACGTCGTACTGCTTCTGCTTGGCGTACTCGATCGAGTCCTTGGCCACCTGCACCGGGTCGCCGACGCCGTTGCCCGGCTGCGGGCCGTAGAAGGCCACGCCGGCGCGATCGGCGACCACCTGGAGCTGGTTGACCGCGTTGGGGCGCTGGAGGTCGCAGGCGACCAGCAGCGGGGTGTGCTTCTGCTGCTTCAGCCAGTGGCCGAGCTTGCCCGCGAGGGTGGTCTTACCGGCACCCTGGAGACCGGCCAGCATGATCACCGTCGGGCCGCTCTTGGCGAACCGCACCCGACGGGTCTCGCCACCGAGGATCGCGATGAGCTCCTCGTTGACGATCTTGATGATCTGCTGCGCCGGGTTCAGCGCGCCGGAGACCTCGGCACCGAGCGCCCGCTCCTTGACCTGCTTGATGAAGGCCCGGACGACCGGCAGCGCGACGTCCGCCTCCAGCAGCGCGATGCGGATCTCGCGGGCGGTGGCGTCGATGTCCGCCTCGCTCAGGCGGCCCTTGCCCCGGAGGTTCTTGAACGTCGCTGCGAGGCGATCGGAAAGGGTGTCGAACACGTCGTCGCGGGTCCTCTGCGGCATCGGTATCGGTACGGTCGTCGCCCCCCAGGGTATCCGGCCGCCCCGGGTGAGGTCTCCACCCCCGGTCGGAATGCCTGCCCGGCCTCCTGTCGGGCCTCCTGCCTGGGCCGCTGTCCGCGTCCCGTCCGCGGCCCCGGTCCGGCCCGGGCCAGGCGCTCGGCAAGGCCCTCAGCCAGGCGCTCAACCCCAGCGCTCAGCCCAGCGCTCAGCCCAGCGCGGCCCGGACCGCCGCCGCCACCTCGCCGGCCCGCCCGGCGGTCAGCGGCCGGCCCGCCCCGTCGGTCAGGTAGAACGAGTCGACGGCCTCCGCGCCCAGCGTGGACACGTGCGCGGTGCGCACCCGCACGCCCGCCCCGTCCAGCGCCCGGCCGATCCGGTGCAACAGCCCGGGGGCGTCGTGCGCGCGGACCTCCAGCACGGTCGCGGTCGCCGAGGCCACCGCGGGCGCCACCGCGACCAGCGGCGGCGGGGTGGGGATGCCCCGGCGGCGCGGGGCGGCGGCGTCCCGCTCGGCGAGCCGGCGGGCGACGTCCAGCGAGCCGTCCAGCGCCCGGCGCAGGTCGGCCCGCAGCCGGGCCGCCTCCGGCAGCTCGCCGTACTCGGCCGCCACCCGCCAGGACAGCAGCAGCACCGGCCCTGCGCCCACCGGGTCCAGCTCGCGCAGCCCGGCCGAGCGGACGGCCAGCCGATGCAGCGCGAGCACCCCGGCGGCGGTGCCGAGCAGTCCGGGGCGGTCCGGGACCGCCAGGTTCAGCTCGACGCCCATCGGCTCGGCGCCCGGCTCCGCCCCCTCCGACCGGGCCCGCAGCGACAGCGCCGGCTGCCCGGTCCGGGCGGCCTCGACCGCCAGCCGCTCCTGCTCGGCGGTCGGCGCCGTCTCCACCGGCGGGACTCCCGCCCCGGCCAGCCGGTCCGCCACCCGGGCCACCAGGGCGTCCACCAGCGAGGCCCGCCAGCCGCTCCAGGCGGCCGGCCCGGTGGCCAGCGCGTCCGCCTCGGTGAGCGCGTGCAGCAGCTCCAGCTCCGGCCGGGTGGTGACCACCTTGGTGATCGCCTCGACGGTGGCCGGGTCGTCCGGATCGCGCCGGGTCGCGGTGTCCACCAGGGTCAGGTGGTGGCGGACCAGTACCGCCAGGGTCTCGGTGTCCTCGGGGCCGAAGCCCATCCGGGCGCCGAGGTCGCGGACGATCACCTCGCCGGAGGCGCTGTGGTCCCCCGGCCAGCCCTTGCCGATGTCGTGCAGCAGCGCCGCGACCAGCAGCAGGTCCGGCCGGGCCACCCGGCGGGTCATCGCGGCGGCCCGCACCGCCGTCTCCACCAGGTGCCGGTCCACCGTCCAGCGGTGCACCGCGTTGCGCTGCGGACGGCAGCGCACCCGTTCCCAGTCCGGCAGCAGTCGGCGGACCAGCCCCTCCGCCTCCAGCGCCTCCCACACCGGGACGGCCGACTCCCCCGCGCCCAGCAGGGTGACCAGCTGCTCGCGCGCCTCGTCCGGCCAGGGCACCGGCAGCGGGCGGCACTCGGCGGCCAGCCGGCGCACCGTGGCGTACGAGACGGTCAGCCCGTTCTGCGCGGCGGCGGCCGCGGCGCGCAGCGGCAGCACCGGGTCGGCGGCCGGGCGCGCGCCCTGGGCGAGCACCGCCTCGCCGTCCTGCTCGACCACGCCCTCGGCGAGCGGCCGCCGCTCGACCGCGCCCCGGGCCACCGCGCCGGACCCGCGCCCGGAGCCGGCGAACGGGATGCCCGGCCTGCGCACCCGCCGGCCCCGGCCGCTGCGGGCGGCGAGCACCCGGTCCACCGCCCGCCAGGTGACGTCGCCCGCGTACGCGATGGTGCGGGCGGCCTCGTAGACCTGGCGCAGCAGGGTGTCGGCGTCCAGCACCCCGAGCCGCTCGGCGACCTGGTCCTGGTCCTGGAGGCCGAGCCGCTCGGTGGCCCGGCCGGTGACCAGGTGCAGGGCGTCGCGCACGTCGGCCAGCCGCTGCGCGGCGGCGTCCAGGCCGTCCCGGGGCGCGTCGGCCAGCCAGGTGGCGGCGATCGCGTCCAGCGCCACGACGTCGCGCAGGCCGCCGCGGGCCTCCTTGAGGTCGGGCTCCAGCAGGAAGGACAGCTCGCCGTGCCGTTCGGCCCGCTCGCGGCCCAGCTCGCGAAGCTCCGGCAGGCGCGCGGGGGCGCTCGCGCGCCAGTCGGTGAGCACCGCGGAGCGCAGCTCGTCGGTGAGCGCCCGGTCCCCGGCGAGGTGACGGGCGTCCAGCAGGCCGAGCTGGGCCTTGAGGTCGGTGGCGGCGACCGAGCGGGCCTGTGCGACGGTGCGCACGGAATGGTCGAGCTTGGCGCCCGAGTCCCAGACCGGGTACCAGATCCGCTCGGGCAGGTCCCGGGCGATCGGGCCGTCGTGCAGCAGCAGGACGTCCAGGTCGCTGCGCGGGGACAGCTCGCCGCGCCCGTACCCGCCGACCGCGACCAGGGCGACGCGGGGCGGGGCGCCGGCGGCCGCGAACAGTCCGGCCAGCCGGTCGTCGGTGAGCCGGGCGAGCGCCCGGCGCCGGGGGCGGCCGCCCGGGCCGGGGTCGGCGAGCAACGCGGCCCGGGCGGCGGCCCAGCCCGCGAGGTCGAAGGGGTCGGCGGGGTGACCGGGGTCGCGGGGGCTGGTCTCGGAGGTCATGCGCGTGGTCCCGTCCGTCGTGCTGCTGAGCCGTCGTGCTGGTGGAGCCCTCGCGCCGCGCGGGCCGCGGCGCCCCGCGAAGCCTCCCGCCCCGCGAACCGTCCCGCCCGGTGGAGCCGTCGTGCTGCGCGAGCCGTCCTGCCGCGCGAGCGTCGTGCCGCCGCCCCGGCTCCGCGCGCGGGGCCGTTCGGCCGGCCGGAGGACGCCGGTGCGCCGTCGGGCGGACCCTCCACCCCCGGGGTGTGCGGGTCCGCCCGACGGCGCGGGACTACAGGGCGTCCGGGCCGCGCTCGCCGGTGCGGACCCGTACCGCGGTGTCGACCGGGACGCTCCACACCTTGCCGTCGCCGATCTTTCCGGTCCGGGCGGCCTTCACCAGGACGTCGATCAGGTCCTCGGCGTCCTCGTCCTCGACCAGGACCTCGATCCTGACCTTCGGGACCAGGTCCACGGTGTACTCGGCCCCCCGGTACACCTCGGTGTGGCCGCGCTGGCGGCCGTAGCCGCTGGCCTCGGTGACGGTCAGGCCGTGCACCCCGAAGGCCTGGAGGGCGGCCTTCACCTCGTCCAGTCGGTACGGCTTGATCACGGCGGTGATGAGCTTCATCGGGCGTCGACCTCGGTCCTCTTCTCGGCGGGCTTCTCGGCGGCCTCCGCGGCGGCGGTCCGCTCGGCGACGGGCTTCGCGGCGCCGGGCTCCGCGGTGCCAGGCTCCGCGGCAGCGACGGCCAGGCCCGGCAGGGCCCGGGCCAGGCCCGCCCCCACGGCGCTGAAATCGTAGGCGGACTCGGCGTGTTCGGCCTGGTCGATGCCGGCCACCTCGACCTCCCCGGAAACCCGGAACCCGACCAGCCGGTCGACCGCCTTGGCCAGCAGCCAGGACAGCACGAAGGAGTACGCCGCGACCACCGCCACGCCCATCGCCTGCTTGCCCAGTTGCCCGATCCCGCCGCCGTAGAACAGGCCCTTGACGCCCTGGCCCACCCCGCCGGTGGCGAACAGGCCGACCAGCAGCGAACCGATCGCCCCGCCGACCGCGTGCACGCCCACCACGTCGAGCGAGTCGTCGAAGCCCCAGCGGTACTTGAGCGAGACCGCGGCGCAGCAGACCGCACCCGCCACCAGCCCGATCGCCACCGCGCCGAGCGGGCTCACCGAGCCGCAGGCCGGGGTGATCGCGACCAGCCCGGCCACCGCGCCGGAGGCGGCGCCCAGCGTGGTGCAGGCGCCGTGCTTGAACCGCTCGTAGACCAGCCAGCCGACCAGCGCCGCGCCGGTGGCGACCTGGGTGTTGACCATCGCCATCGCGGCGACGCCGTTGGCCGCCAGCGCCGAGCCCGCGTTGAAGCCGAACCAGCCGAACCAGAGCAGCCCGGAGCCGAGCATCACCAGCGGCAGGCTGTGCGGGCGCATCGGGTCCTTCTTGAACCCGATCCGCTTGCCCAGCACCAGGCAGAGCGCGAGGCCGGCGACACCCGCGTTGATGTGCACGGCGGTCCCGCCGGCGAAGTCGATCACACCGTTGCGGTCGCCCAGCCAGCCGCCGTGGCCGCCGTCGAAGAAGAACACCCAGTGCGCGACCGGGAAGTAGACGATCGTCACCCAGAGCGCGATGAACAGGCCCCAGGCCGCGAATCTCGCCCGGTCCGCGATGGCGCCGCTGATCAGCGCCGGGGTGATGACCGCGAACATCAGCTGGAAGAGCGCGAAGGCGGTGACCGGGATGGAGCCGGTCAGCTCGTCGAGGCCGACGCCGCGCATCCCGAGGTGGTCCAGGTCGCCGATCAGCCCGGCGAAGGAGTCGGACCCGAAGCTGAGCGAGTATCCGTAGAGGACCCACAGCACGCTGACGATGCCGAGCGAGAGGAAGCTCATCGCCAGCATGTTCAGTGTGCTCTTGGCCCTGACCATGCCCCCGTAGAAGAAGGCGAGCCCTGGGGTCATCAGCATGACCAGGGCCGCGCTGATGAGTACGAAGGCGGTGTCGCCCGCACTGAAGCCGTCCGGCATCGGCGTCTCCTCTGCGTCCAGGCCGATCCGCACCCGGGTACCCGTCCCGTGGTGCCACCCGGGGTGTCGGCGATGAGGAGGAGCCTGCCGAAGGCTGGTTTCGGCCAGTGCGGCCGGTTGTTTCACCGCCGTGACGCGTGCGACGCGCGGGTTACGGCTGCGTGAACCGCGGCCCGCGGTCCGGTCACGCGGTTCACGCGGTCCGGTCGCACGGCGCGCGCGGCGCCGGCGGACGCCCTACGCCGGACATGCCACCGACCGTGACGGCGGCGGCCGCCACGGTCGGTGGAGCTTCCCCCGGAGGGCCTGACCGGTCGGAGGGCCTGACCGGTCAGGGACTCCGACCGGTCGGATGGCCTGAGCCGTCAGACCACCGAGACGAACTCCGGGATGTCCTGGACCACCCGCTCCTTGAGCCGGCTCACCGCGTCCACGCCCTTGAACCGGGCCGCCGCGGCCTCCGTGGTCTTGCGCACCCGGGAGTTCAGCCGCTCCGAGCGCACCTTGGTGGCGATGTCCACGGCCTGCTCGGCCATCACCGCGGCCTGCTCCGCCTCCTTCTGCAGCAGGTGGACGCTGGCCATGCCGATCAGGTTGAAGGCGTACGAGCGCACGTGGTCGGCGTCCTGGCGGAACAGGTCGACCGCGCGCTCCATCACCGGCGCGGACATCGACGCGTAGAGCTGGGCGTTGTCCGAGTGGTAGGCGAGGTCACGGAAGGAGTGCGCGTTCTCGGCGTTCAGCTCGGCCGGCGAGAAGAACTTCAGCCAGTCCGGGTCGTGGTCCCCGTCCCGGATGTCGGTGAAGGTGTCCTCGGCCAGCCGGACCGCCCGGGCGCAGCGGTTGACCTCGCCGATGGTGGCGTAGGCGCGCGCCTCCATCGCGTACAGCAGGGACTGCTGGCGCGCGGTGGCGGTGTCGCGGCTGCCGTACTGGGCCAGGTGGATGAGCTCCAGGGCGTCCTCGCCCCGGTTGAGGTGGATCATCTGGCGGCTCATGTCGGTGAGGATCAGCGCGCCGAACGGGCGGTCGCCCGCTTCCTTGGCCGCGTGCAGGGCGAGCACGTAGTACTTCTGCGCGCTCGGGTGCATCCCGACGTCGTACGACATCCACCCGGCCAGGTGGGCGAGTTCGGCGGTGAGCCGGAACAGCCGCCGGGTGGTGTCCTCGCTGTACGTCTCCTGGAGCAGGTCGGTGACCTCGTGCAGCTGGCCGACGACGGCCTTGCGGCGCAGCCCGCCGCCGTTCTGCGCGTCCCACTGCCGGAACATGACCGTGGTCTGTTCGAGCAGTTCCAGCTCGGGCTCGGAGAGCCGGCCGGTGAACGCCTCGCCGCCGTTGGCCGCGGTGAGGATCGGGGTGGGGACGCCGGTCGGGCCGGGCGCGAGCCAGCGCTGCATCGGCTCGATCAGCGCGGCGCCCGCGGTCAGTGCCAGCGAGGTGCCGAGGAACCCCCGGCGGTTGAGCATGAGGTCGCTGCGGGAGTAGTCACTGATCAACTGGACGGTCTGCGGACCGCTCCACGGCAGGTCGACGCCACCGCCCACGGTCGAGACCGGGATCGCGGCGCGGAGTCCGAGGTCCTCGATCGAGACCACTGAGCCGAACCGCTCGGAGAAGAGTTCCGACATGATCTTGGGAATCGGCTCGCGGGGCTGCTCGCCGTCGAGCCAGCGGCGCACCCGCGAGGTGTCGGTGGACACGTGGTGGGCGCCGATCTGACGGGCCCGGCGGTTGACCTGCCGGGCCAACTCGCCCTTGGACCAGCCGCTGCGCGCGAACCACGTGGTCAGCTTCTCATTCGGTTGCTTCTCTGCCATGGGTAACGTCCCCATCCCGCCCGGCCCCTACCGGGGCCCCCGATCGTGACCGCCCGACGGTTGCGGGCTCTTGCCAGACGTGCCGTGCCTGAGGTGTTGCCGTGCCGCGGCGCTGCCGTTCCGCGGCGCCCTCGCACTGGTGTGCCATCGTTGCGGACGATTCGTCAGATTCCCAACTCCCGTTCCTCGACGGCCCGGGACAGACTCCTCGACGACATCCGCGTGCTGAACGTAATGCCCCGCGAGGGGCCCGTGGGAGCGGCCCTGGCGAAACGCCACCTTTCGCCACCCCCAGGAGTGAACCGAAGCCCGGGGGCACACGCTTCACTTAGGGAGTCCCGACGGCCCGGCATATGCGGGCCGCCAAGTCCCCCGGCGCATCCCGGAGGACCCGGCGGACCCGGCAACCCACCGCAGCCCCAGGCGAGTTCACCGTCCACTCGGGACGGCGACAGTCCCACGCACACGACGATCCGGCATCGGCGCCGCCCCCACAAGGCGGCGCCCGAGGCGCACCGGCGGAACAGGCGCACACCACGCGCTGCGCGCCGCCACTGCACTACGCACCACACAGCTGACAATCGACACACAGTCACCGTCCCGTAACCATCGGCAACGAGAACCTGTTGGGGGAGGCATGGACAACCTGTTCGGCGAACTTCGACTGGGGCACCTGCGGCTGGCACCGCTGGGCGCGCGCCGCCGCACCAAGGTCACCGCGTCCCAGGCCGCCGCGGAGTACACCGGCCGCTGGGGCTGGGCGGTCGTCACCGGCGACCCGGTCACCGGCACGCCGGCCACCGGCGCCACCGCCCCGGCCCAATGTCCCTGCGGCTCCCCCCGCTGCGCCGCGCCCGGCCTGCACCCCGCGACGGGCGGCGGCCGGACACGTGCCGCCCGCGCCGAGGCCTCGGTGCTGTTCCCCACCGGCCGCGCCTTCGACGTCCTGGACGTCCCCGAGCAGGCCGGCCTCCAGGCGCTGGTCCGGCTGGAGCGGATGGGCACCCAGGTGGGCCCGGTGCTCGCCGTCCCCACCGGCCGGCTCCAGTTCCTGGTCGCCGCCGGCACCGCCCGGCGCCTGCCCGACCTGCTGTACCGGATGGGCTGGGACGACGCCGCGCTCGACCTGGTCTGCCACGGCGAGGGCGGCCACGTCGCCGCCCCGCCCACCGTCCTCGGCTCCCTCGGCCCGGTCCGCTGGCTGCGCCGCCCCACCCGGGACAACGCGGGCTGCCCGCCCGAGGCCCGGCTGCTGCTCGGCACCCTCGCCTACGCCTGCCACCGCAGCCGCGAGCGCACCGCCGAGCCGGCCTGGATGGCCTCCTGACCCGACCGGTCTCCGCCGCGCCGCCGACGCCCCCGCCCGGCTCCGGGTACGCGAAGGGCCCGCCCCCGTCAGGGAGCGGGCCCTTCGTACGTCCTTCGCGCGCTCGTCCTTCGCGCGCTCGTCCTGCGCGCGAGTGCGTCAGTCGCCGATCAGCGCGTCCACGAACGCCCCCGGCTCGAACGGAGCCAGGTCGTCCGCGCCCTCGCCCAGGCCGATCAGCTTGACCGGCACGCCCAGCTCGCGCTGGACCGCGACCACGATGCCGCCCTTGGCCGTGCCGTCCAGCTTGGTCAGCACGATGCCGGTGATGTCGACCACCTCGGCGAACACCCGGGCCTGGATCAGGCCGTTCTGGCCGGTGGTGGCGTCCAGCACCAGCAGCACCTCGTCCACCGGGCCGTGCTTCTCGACGACCCGCTTGACCTTGCCCAGCTCGTCCATCAGGCCGGTCTTGGTGTGCAGTCGGCCGGCGGTGTCGATCAGCACGGTGTCGACGCCCTCGGCGATGCCCTCCTTGACCGCGTCGAAGGCGATCGAGGCCGGGTCCCCGCCCTCCGGGCCGCGCACGGTGCGCGCCCCGACCCGCTCGCCCCAGGTCTGGAGCTGGTCGGCGGCGGCGGCACGGAAGGTGTCGGCGGCGCCGAGCACCACCGTACGGCCGTCGGCGACCAGGACGCGGGCCAGCTTGCCGGTGGTGGTGGTCTTGCCGACGCCGTTGACGCCGACCACCAGGACCACCGCCGGGCCCTCCTCGTGCTTGGTGGAGCGGACGGTGCGGTCGGCGTCCTTGCCGACCAGCTCGACCAGCTCCTCGCGCAGCAGCGCGCGCAGCTCGTCGGGCGTCCGGGTGCCGAGCACCTTCACCCGGGTGCGCAGCCGCTCGACCAGCTCCTGGGTGGGGGCGACGCCGACGTCGGCGGTGAGCAGGGTGTCCTCGATCTCCTCCCAGGTGTCCTCGTCCAGGTGCTCCCGGGAGAGCAGCGAGAGCAGGCCCTTGCCGAGCGAGTTCTGCGAGCGGGACAGCCGCGAGCGCAGCCGGACCAGCCGGCCGGCGGTGGGCTCGGGCACCTCGACGGCGGGCGCCGCCTCGGCCTCGGCGGG
The DNA here is from genome assembly GCF_042721415.1 of Kitasatospora sp. NPDC058444. Taxonomy (NCBI): domain Bacteria; kingdom Bacillati; phylum Actinomycetota; class Actinomycetes; order Kitasatosporales; family Streptomycetaceae; genus Kitasatospora; species Kitasatospora sp. NPDC058444. Next base: position 60,529 of record NZ_JBHXLL010000032.1, read on the forward strand.
AGCGACCTCGACGGCCTCGACGGCCTCGACGGCCTCGGGCGCCTCGGCCTCCGCCGGGAGCTCCACCTCCTCGACGGTGCGGCGGGGCGCCTCGGTCGGCGGCGCGGACTCCTCGCCGACCTGGGGCTCCTGCGGGGTCGGCTTCGGCGCCGTGATGACCGGCGCCTGCGACTTCGGGGGCAGCTGCTGGCGTCGTCTGCCGGAAACGACGAGGCCCGCGATCGCGCCGACGGCGACCACGGCGATGACTACGGCAAGGATCACGTATTCCATAACTGCTCCAGTATCCGCGACCGGAGCCCGGATGGACCGCAGCCGCCCTACACGGATGCGGTGCGCACCGTCCGCGGCCGCCGTTCCCGGTGCTCTCCCCCGGCCCGGTGACCGGGAGCTGCCCCCGCTCGCAGCCGCTGGCTGATCACCTGCGAGATGCCGTCGCCCTTCATGGTCACGCCGTAGAGGGCGTCGGCGGACTCCATGGTGAGCTTCTGGTGGGTGATCACGATCAGCTGGGAGCTCTCCCGCAGCTCCTCCATGATCCCGATCAGCCGGCGCAGGTTGGTCTCGTCCAGCGCCGCCTCCACCTCGTCCATCACGTAGAACGGGCTGGGCCGGGCCTTGAAGATCGCCACCAGCAGCGCCACCGCGGTCAGCGAGCGCTCGCCGCCGGACAGCAGCGACAGCCGCTTGACCTTCTTGCCCGGCGGGCGGGCCTCCACCTCGACCCCGGTGGTGAGCATGTCGTCCGGGTCGGTCAGCACCAGTCGGCCCTCCCCGCCCGGGAAGAGCCGGGCGAAGACGCCCTCGAACTGGGCGGCGGTGTCGTGGTACGCCGCGGTGAACAGCTGTTCGACCCGCTGGTCCACGTCCCGGACGATGTCCAGCAGGTCGCGCCGGCCGCGCTTGAGGTCGTCCAGCTGCTCGCCGAGGAACCTGTGCCGTTCCTCCAGCGCGGCGAACTCCTCCAGCGCCAGCGGGTTGACCTTGCCGAGCTGCAGGTACGCCTTCTCGGCCGCCCGCAGCCGCTTCTCCTGCTCGGCCCGGACGTACGGGTACGGCTCCCCCGGTTCCTTCCCCTGCTCGGCGTCCGCGTCCTCGCCCGCGTCCGCGCCCGACGCCGACGCCGCGGGCGAGGACGGGACGGGCCGGTCGGGCCCGTACGAGGCGAGCAGTTCGCCGCCGTCGATGCCGAACTCCTCCAGCGCGCGGGCCTCCAGCTGCTCGATCCGCAGCCGCTTCTCGGCCCGCAGCACCTCGTCCCGGTGCCCGGCGTCGACCAGCTTGTCCAGCTCCTCCTTGAGCCCGCGGCCGTGCTCGCGGTGCTCGCGCAGCTCCTGCTCGCGCTCGGCGCGCGCCTGTTCGACGGCCGCCCGCCCGGCGTCCGCCCGGGTCAGCGACGCCTCCAGGCAGGCCAGCAGCTGTCGGGCGCCCGCCGCGACGGCGTTCGCCACCGAGGCGTCGTGCTCGGCGCGCCGGCGACGCTCGGCGGCCCGGGCGCGCGCCTCGCGCTCGGCGCGGGCGGAGCGGTCCAGCTGGTCGGCCCGGCCGGCCAGGGCGCGGACCCGCTCCTCGTGGGTGCGCACCGCGAGCCGGGCCTCCAGCTCGGCCTGCCGGGCGGCGCTCGCGGCCCCGGCCAGCCGCTGCTGTTCGGTGGTGTCCGGCTCGTCCTCACCGGCCCGGGCCGACTCCTCGGCGGCGGCCAGGCGCCGCGCCGACTCCTCGGCGCCGTCGAGCAGTTCGGCCAGCCCCTGCTCGGCCCGCGCGGCGGCGGCCGACAGCCGCTCGGCCTCGCCCACGGCGGCGCGGGCCTGCCCACCGAGCCGACCGAGCGTCCCGGCGACCTGGGCCCGCTCCTTCTCCGCCTGCCGCCGCAGTTCGGCGAGTTGCTCCACCTCGGCCACCGACTCCCGCCGCCGCGCGGCGAGTTCGGCCAGCCGCTCGGCCGACTCGGCGCAGCGGACGGCGAGTTCCCCGATCGCCCGGGCCGCCTCGTCCACCGCCGCCTGGGTCTCCAGCAGGCTGGGCGCACCGCCGGACCCGCCCTGGGCGAAGCCGGCGCCGAGCCGGTCCCCGTCGGCGGTGACGGCGTAGATCCCGGGCCGCGCCACGGTCAGCCGCAGCGCCTGGTCCAGGTCCGCGACCACCGCCACCCCGGCCAGCAGCCGCCGGACCGATCCGAGCAACTCGTCGGGGCCGTCGACCAGTTCGGCCGCCCAGCGGGCTCCGTCCGGCAGCTCTCCCGCCGCCGGCGCCACCTCGGCGGCGCCGGCGATCAGCAGCGCGGCCCGGCCGGCGTCCTCGGCCCGCAGCAGCCGCAGTGCCCCGGCGGCGGCGGACGGCGAGTCAACGGCCACCGCGTCAGCCGCCGCGCCGAGCGCCGCGGCCACCGGCACCTCGTACCCCGCGTCGATCCGCAGCAGCGCGGCGGCCGGGCCGAGCAGCCCGCCCAGCCGCTCCCCCGCGTCCAGCAGCGCACCGGTGCCGTCCTTGCGGCGCAGCCCGAGCGAGAGCGCCTCGTGCCGCGCGGTCAGCCCGGCCCGCTCGCGCTCGGCGGCGCCGGCCGTCTCCCGGGCCGCGGCCAGCTCCCCCTCCACGGCGGCCAGCCGCTCGCGCGCCCGCTGGTACCGGGCCTCGGCCTGCTCGTCGTCCCCGGCCAGGCCGTCCACCTGCCGCTGGAGTTCGTCCAGCTCGCCCCTGGCGGACTCGGCCCGCAGCAGCGCCTCGTCCCTGGCCTCGGTGAGCCGGCCGATCTCGGCCTGCGCCGCGGCGGCCCTGGAGCGGGCGGCGGCGGCCTGCCCCTGCAGCCGGGCCAGGCCCTCCCGGCGGTCGGCGATGGCCCGGGCGGCGTCCCGCAGCCGGCGTTCCTCGTCGGCCAGCTCCCGTTCCAGCCCGTCCTTGCGTTCGACCGCCTCGGCCAGCGCGTACCGGGCCTCCTCCAGCGCCTCGGTCAGCGCGGCCTCCTCCGCGCGGACCCGCTCGGCCTCCCGCTCCAGCTCCTCGGGGTCGCGTCCCCGCCGCTCCTCGCCGCGGCCCCCGGCGGCGGCGTGCCGGGCGCGGGCCTCGGCCAGTCCGATGGTGCCGCGGGTGCGTTCGGCGAGCGCGGAGAGCCGGTACCAGGTCTGCCGGGCGGCCTCCAGGCCGGGGCCGAGCTGCTGGACCTGCGCCTCCAGGACGTGCTCGCGCTGCACCGCCCGGGCCAGCTCCTGCTCGACGGTGGTGCGGCGCAGCCGCAGCGCCAGTTCGTCCGCGATCTCGGCCTCGACGGCCCGGCGGAGCGTGCACAGGTCGTCGGCGAGCAGCCGCAGCCGGGCGTCGCGCAGGTCGGCCTGGATGCCGGCGGCCCGGCGGGCGATCCGGGCCTGCCGGCCGAGCGGTCCGAGCTGGCGGCGCAGTTCGGCCACCAGGTCCTGGACCCGGTTGAGGTTGGCCTGCATCGCGTCCAGCTTCCGCAGCGCCTTCTCCTTGCGCTTGCGGTGCTTGAGGACGCCTGCCGCCTCCTCGATGAAGGCGCGCCGCCCCATCGGGTCGGCGTGCAGCACGGAGTCCAGCTGCCCCTGCCCGACGATGACGTGCATCTCGCGGCCGATGCCGGAGTCGTAGAGCAGTTCCTGGATGTCCAGCAGGCGGCAGGTCTCGCCGTTGAGGGCGTACTCGCTGCCGCCGTTGCGGAACATGGTCCGGGTGATGGTCACCTCGGAGTAGTCGATCGGCAGGGCGCCGTCGGAGTTGTCGATGGTGAGGCTGACCTCGGCGCGGCCGAGCGCGGCGCGCCCGCTGGTCCCGGCGAAGATGACGTCCTCCATCTTGCCGCCGCGCAGCGACTTGACCCCCTGCTCTCCCATCACCCAGGACAGCGCGTCCACCACGTTCGACTTGCCGGAGCCGTTCGGGCCGACGACGCAGGTGATGCCGGGCTCGAAGCGCAGGGTGGTGCTGGAGGCGAAGGACTTGAACCCGCGCAGCGTCAGACTCTTCAGGTGCACGCGGCCGGTCTCCTCGTTCGCTCACGACAGGAACCGACTGTATCCGGCGCCGGACACGACGAAGGGACGCCACATCCGGGCGTCCCTTGCAAGCTGCGTCCCTTTCGGGGCGGCTCAGTGCACAGCGGCGTCGATCTGCGAGGACCGGGCGGGACTCAGGTGAGAGCCGGCTCCCGCTGATCCAGATCGATGCTGTTGAGCAGCGAGTGCTCGTCAGCGACAGCGGTCAGAGCGTCGTTCTCAGCCTGCATCCGAAGGAGCTCGGCTTCAAGGTCCTGGACGCGCTGCTGAAGCCGTCGCATCTCGGAGAGCATTCGCGGGTCGGGGCCGCCGACGTACCCGAGAAGCGCCTTTGCCATGATGAATGGTCCTCCACGCTGAGTGACCGAACCGGAACGGTACAGGTCTAGGGGGAAGGGGGACGCACGCGCGGCGCGTCACCGGAAGTGCTGGCTGGGCACTACGGCACAACCACCGTGAGCTGGACTCACGAGGGCATGCGCCTGCCGGGAGAACGCGGTCGTGTGCGCGGGCTTCCAGCGTCTCACCAAAGACGGAAAGGGTCAACACGATCACCGCACGCTACCGCGCCCCTGTCACCTGCCCAGCGGTGTCGTCACGCCTGGGGGTCTCGGGAGGGCTCCACCACGTGCTCGTGGATCATCGTTCGATGCGGAGTCAACCACGAGTCTGCCCGGATGGCAACCTCGTGACACCGCCGGTTCCTGATCTTTTCCCGGAAGCCCGCGCCCCGGTTCGCCGAAGGCCCGGCCCGGGGCGGCCCGGGGCGGCCCCCGAGCCCGCCGGGGTCCGGCTCGGCCGGGGATTCAGCGGATCTCGAAACCCTCGTAACCGGGGCCGACGGCCGTCCAGATCTCGGTGACCCCGCTGACGTTCCCCGGGGTCCCCGGGCCGCGCAGCCGGGCCAGCAGCTCCTCGCAGTCGGGCGCGAGCCCCTCGGCCACCACCTGCACCCGGCCGTCGCCGAGGTTGCTGGCGTAGCCGGTCAGGCCGATCTCCAGCGCCCGCGCCCTGGTCCACCAGCGGAAGCCGACCTGCTGGACCTTCCCCCGGACCCAGGCGGTCACCCGGACCGGTTCCTCACTGTGGGCGTCGCGACCGTGCATGCCCCCGACCTTAGGACACGCCCGGGCCGCCCGCGCGCCCTGGTCACCGCCCGGTCCGCCCCGCCCCGCGCACGCCTCCCCGCCCGGCCTCGCCCCGCCCCGCCCCGCGCAGGCCGACCGGGCCCGGAGACGGGAGCGGCCCCGCCGGAGCCCGGAGCTCCGGCGGGGCCGCTGACGCGGACGGTCGGTCCGGCGGGTTACCAGTCCCCGCCGCCGAAGTCGCCGCCACCGAAATCGCCACCGCCACCGAAGTCGCCGCCGCCGAAGTCGGAGGGGTTGAAGTCGGCGCCGGTGAAGTCGCCGCCCTCGTACTGGTCCTGGTAGCCGTGGCCGCCGTCCATCATCGGCGCGGCCGCGTAGGCCGGGGTGCTCATCATCGAGCCGAGCATGGTGCCGACCAGCAGCCCCGGCAGCAGGCCGCCGCCGCCGAAGCCGCTGTAGTAGCCGCCCGCGTACGGGGCGTAGGCCGGGCCGGCGTTCCAGTACGGCTGCGGGCCCTGGTCGGTGTGGACGGTGCGGATCGCCGGGTCGAGGCCGGCCGCGACCCGGTCCGCGTCGGCCTGGCAGACCGGCACGGGGCGGGCGGAGCCGCCGGCCGGGGCCCAGTCGACGTCCTTGACGGACGGGCCGTGGCGCGGGTCCATGAAGCACGGGGGACGGCGCTCGGGCAGCGGGCGCTTGTCCCGCCGGGCGCTCAGGGTGGCCAGCGCGAACCGGCCGTCCTCGATCGCCTCGGTGACCTGCTGGACGTCCTCCGGCCGCTTGGCCTCGTCCATCAGGCGCTTGGACTTCTCGTACGAGTCCAGGGCGTGGGTGTAGTCGGTGCGCTGGGCGTCGTCGGCGTCCGCCGCGCCCGGGTTGAAGTCGAGCCGGTCCAGCTCCTCGCCGAAGGCGGTGATGTCCTCGTCCACCACCCGGCGCAGCTGCTGGAGCTCGGCCCGGGCCTGCTCCTCCTTGCGCTTCTTGGCGCGGCGGAAGAGGAGGAAGACGCCGGCGCCGGCCAGCGCGACCAGCACCACCGGGATGACCACCCAGGCGATCGAGGTGCTGTGGTTGACCCCGGTGCCCTTGGTCTGCGGGATGGCCTGGTCGACGAAGGAGTTCAGGGTGGCGTCGATGTCGCCGCCGTTCGACCGGAAGGCCGCGCCGGCGATGCGCTGCGGCTGGCCCGCGCCCATCGCGCCGCGGTCGCCGCCGGCGTCGAACTTGTCACCGTGCCACACCGCGTAGACGCCGTCGATGCCCACCAGGGTGCGGAGGTCCTGGAGGTTGCTCTTGGCATAGGCCGGGGAGTCGGGGATGACCGCGATGAAGATCGGCTTGTCGGCCTTGTCGATCTTCTTGGTCAGGGCGTCGGCCTGGGACTGGCTGAAGCGGCCCGTCATGGCCGGGTCGACGTAGACCTGGCCCTTCTTCAGGGCGGCCGCGGCGTCGCTCAGCCCACCGGCCGCCGAGGCCGCGGGTGCCAGCAGGAGCAGCAGCCCGAGCAGCGCCGCCACCAGGGCAAGCGGCCCGGCGCCCCGGGAACGTCGTGCAAGGGTTCTCATGCCCCCGACGCTACCGTGACCGGCCGCCGAGCACGCCATACCCTTCGCATACTGGTGTTGACAAGGTTCCCCGCCGTCCGCCGGGGCCGTTCCCCTCCTCGGGGATGATGTTTCCCCCGGCCGCCCCTGAGGCGGGGCCCGCGCGGGAACCCCGTGAGGCCCCCGGACGTACGTTCCGGCAGGCCCGGCCCGGTCCCGGGGTACTCCGGGGGGCGTGCCGACCGTACCGTGCGAACGGGCATAGTGGTCCCGAACCACCGGTCCCATTGCTTTTTCTTTACCCAGCCTGTCCTTGACTCGACTCCCGATCGGAGCACTCGGTGATCATCGGCCTCGTCACCGCCGTGGCGGCATCCGCCTGCTACGGCACCGGCTCGGTCCTCCAGGCCGTCGGATCCCGCCGCTCCGCCCGGGAGGAGGCGGCCAAGGGGGCCACCACCTCGACCACCGAGCACGGCGGCCCGAGCCTGTCCTCGACCGCGAAGGCCGCCGTCACCTGGGAGTTCATCCTCGGCACGGTGCTCGACCTGATCGGCTTCGGGCTCGGCGCGCTGGCCGCCCGCCTGCTGCCGCTGTTCCTCTCCCAGACCATCATCAGCGCCAACCTGGTGATCACCGCGGTCCTCAGCATCAAGCTGCTGGGCATCCGGCTCAAGCAGCTGGAGTGGGCCTCGATCGCCGTGCTCTGCTCGGCGCTGGTGCTGCTGGCCGTCTCGGCCGGACCGGAGGGCGGCCACCACGCGGCGATGTCCTTCCACTGGTGGCTGCTGATCGTCACGACCGTGCTGCTGGTCGGCGGCAGCCTGCTGGTGCGGCGGATGGGCGCCAACGGCGCGATCGTCGCCGGTCTGCTCTCCGGCCTCGGCTTCGGCGCCCTGGGCGTCGGGGTGCGCATCCTCAACGGCATCGAGCCGTTCGACCTCGGCTCGCTGCTCTCCGACCCGGCGCTGTACGCGGTCCTGGTCGGCGGCATCGGCGGGATGTACATCCACACCGTGGCGCTCCAGATCGGCTCGGTGAACGGCGCGACCGCCGCGCTGGTGGTCGGCGAGACGGTGCTGCCCGGCGCGGTCGGCGTGCTCTGGCTCGGCGACTCCACCAAGGCCGGCCTGGGCTGGCTCGGCGTGATCGGCTTCCTGCTCGCGGTGGTCGCCGCGGTCGGGGTCGCCTACTTCGGCCAGGACACCCACGGCACGCCCGGGGAGCCGACCACCGCGGAGCCCGAACTCACCCGCAAGTAGCGCGGCGGCTCAGCCCCCGCTGCGGGTGCGCGGCACGCGCTGGCAGCGGGGGCAGAAGTAGCTGGAGCGGTTCATCCAGGCCGCCCGCCGGATCGGGGTGCCGCAGCGGCGGCAGGGCTCCTGCTCGCGGCCGTAGGCGTCGAGGTCCCGGGAGAAGTAGCCGCTCTCGCCGTTCACGTTGACGTAGAGGCTGTCGAAGCTGGTGCCGCCGACGGCGAGCGCCGCGGTCATCACGTCCCGGGCATTGGCCAGCAGCAGCAGGGCCTGCGGGCGGCTGAGCGTCGCGGTCGGGCGGTCGTAGTGCAGCTTGGAGCGCCACAGCGCCTCGTCGGCGTAGATGTTGCCGACGCCGCTGATCAGGGTCTGGTCGAGCAGGGCGCGCTTCACGGTGGTCCGCTTGGCGCGCAGCGCGGCCGCGAAGGCGGCGTCGTCGAAGCGCGGGTCGAGCGGGTCGCGGGCGATGTGCGCGATCGAGACCGGGGTGCCCTCCCGGTCCCCGTCCTCGGCTTCTTCGACTGCCAGGGCGCCGAAGGTCCGCTGGTCGACGAAGCGCAGTTCGCGCCCGCCGTCGGCGAAGCGCAGCCGCACCCGCAGGTGCGTCTCGTCGGGTACGGACGGGTCCTGGACGAGCAGCTGGCCGCTCATCCCGAGGTGGCCGATCAGCGAGAAGCCCGCGCCGGCGCCGGCCAGCGGGACCCACAGGTACTTGCCGCGCCGCTGCGCGGTGCCGAGGGTGGTGCCGGTCAGCCGGGCGGCGAAGTCGGCCGGGCCGGCCGGCTGGCGGCGCACCGCGCGCGGGTGCAGCACCTGGACGTCGGCGACCGTCCGCCCGGCGACCCAGTTGGCCAGACCACGGCGGACGACCTCGACCTCGGGAAGTTCGGGCACGGGAACACGCCTCCTGCTCGGTACGGATCAGCAGGAGTGAAGGCTACTGCGAGGTCACGCCCCGGCGGGCAGCCGGTCGGCGTACTTCTCCTTGATCGCGCGCCAGGCGCTCTCGGCGGCCTTCTGCTCGGCTTCCTTCTTCGAGCGGCCGACGCCGCTGCCGAAGTCCTCGCCGGCCACCCGGGCCGCCGCGGTGAAGGTCTTCTCGTGGTCCGGACCGGACTCCATGACCACGTACTCGGGCACGCCGATGCCCACCGAGGCGGTGAGCTCCTGGAGGCTGGTCTTCCAGTCCAGGCCGGCGCCCAGCTGAGAGGACTCCTCGATCAGCGGGTCGAACAGCCGGTGGACGAACTCGGTGGCCGCGTCCAGTCCCTGGTCCAGGTAGACGGCGCCGATCACGGCCTCGACGGTGTCGGCGAGGATCGACGACTTGTCGCGGCCGCCGGTGCCCTCCTCACCCTTGCCGAGGCGGATGAACGTGCCGAGCTCCAGGCCGCGGCCGACGTCCGCGAGCGCGCGGGAGTTGACCACCGCGGCGCGCAGCTTGGCGAGCGTGCCCTCCGGGACGTCCGGGTGGACGCGGTAGAGGGTGTCGGTCACCACGAGGCCCAGCACCGAGTCGCCGAGGAACTCCAGGCGCTCGTTGGTGGGCAGCCCGCCGTTCTCGTACGCGTACGAGCGGTGGGTCAGGGCACGCACCAGAAGGGCGCGCTCGAGCGTGTACCCGAGGCGCCCTTCCAGGACGTCGTATTCGGTCGAAGCCGGCCCGCCGGCCTTGCCACCGCCCGAAGAACCCTTCGGGGCGGAGGACGCCTTGCGGGTGGAGTTACCGTCCGACATCGATCCGTGCACCCCGCCGATCAGACCGAGAGGACCTGGCGACGGTTGTACGTGCCGCAGCTCGGGCACGCGATGTGGCCCAGCTTCGGCTCGTGGCAGCGGTCGCACGCCACGAGGGCCGGAACGACGGCCTTCCAGTTGGACCGACGGTGGCGCGTGTTGCTGCGCGACATCTTCCGCTTCGGAACAGCCACGGCTACTTCTCCTGGTTCTCGGCGAGACCCTCACGGGTGTCGCTGTTCTTAGATCCGTCACCCTCGTCGCCGGGGGCGGCGGAGAGTCCCTGCAGAGCCGCCCACCGGGGGTCGACGGCATCGTGGTGGTGCGCCGGGTCGTCACTCAGGCGCGCTCCGCACTCGGAGCACAGGCCCAGGCAGTCTTCCTGGCACACCGGCTGCAGCGGCAGTGCGAGCACCACCGCGTCACGCAGCACCGGCTGGAGGTCGAAGAAGTCGCCCTCCAGACGGTAAGTCTCTTCTTCCGAGTCCTCGTCGAGGTCCTCGGCTCCGGCGGTCCGGGCGCGGTGGCGCTCGTCGGACTCCGGGTAGTAGTACAGCTCCTGGAAGTCCACGTCGACGTCGAACTCGACGGGCTCCAGGCACCGGACGCACTCGCCCACGACGTGGGTCTCGGCGGTGCCGGTGACCAGCACGCCCTCGACCACGGACTCCAGGCGGAGCTCCAGCTCGATCGGGCTCTTCTCCGGCACGCCGATGACGTCGATGATCCCGAAGCCCTCGGGGGCCTCCAGGGTCCGGCTCACCTTGCGCATCGAACCCGGGCGACGACCGAGCTCGTGCGTGTCGAACACGAGGGGGTCGCGGTGGTCGAGGCGGTTCACGGTGTCCTGACTTCCATAGGAAACGATCGGGGATTCCCCATACGAGTCGGCGTTGCGAGGGCAAGCCGACGGCCGGACATGGGGATGCCGGAGTGGTCAGACTACCGGAGTCTCCCGCCAGGCCCAACTTCGGTCCCGTCAGGAGACTCCCGCACGGCTGCGCGGGGGCCGGCTCAGCGGCCGCCGAGCTCCCGCAGCCTGGTCATGTCGATCATGCTGGTGTCGAAGAAGCTGGTCTCGTCCAGACCCTGACCCTGGCCCTGGCCCTGACCCTGGCCCTGGCCGTGCGCCTGCTGCTGGTGCGGCACGGCCGGCGGGGCGGTGGGCTGCTGGGGGTAGGCGTAGCCGTCGTACGACTGCGCGGGGTAGCCCGGCTGCTGCTGCTGGGGATAGCCGTAGCCGCCCCCCTGCTGCTGGTCCGGGTAGCCCTGCTGCTGGTAGCCGTCCTGCTGTCCGCCCCACTGGGCGTTGTACGGGTCGCCCTGGCCGGCCGGGTCGTAGCCGCCGCCGTACACCTCGACGTACTGCCCGCCCGGCTGCTGGGCGGCCGCGTACTGGTCGGTGCCGGGAGCCTGCCAGCCGGCCGCGGCCGGGGTCTGCTCCGGCCAGGTCTGCTGCTGCGGGACGTCCTCGCGGTACCAGGCGATGTCCTCGCCCTCGGGGTCGTGGGCGAAGCCCGCCGCCACCGCCTCGGCCCGCTCCTTGGCCTGCTGGGCCTGGTCGGCGGCGGCCAGGTAGGCGCCCAGCTCGTCGATCGGGCGCTTGCCGAGCAGCTTGTCGCGGCCCTTGCCGACCGCCTCCAGGGTGGCGCCGAGCACGTTCTCCAGGGTGGCGAGCTTCACATCGACGTACTCGTCCACCTCGGGGCTCGGGCTGATCCGCTGGGGGCGGAACTCCTCGCCGTCGCCCTCGCCCTCGGGCTCCGCCTCGAAGACGCTGGAGTCGCCGCGCAGCTTGGTGCGGCCGCGGCCGACCGCGCCGAGCGTCTTGGTCAGCACGACCTCGAAGTTGGCGAGCTTGCTGTCCACGTAGTCGTCGGCCTCGGCCCGCTTGGCGTCGACCTCGGCGCGCGCCTCGGCGAGGATCCGGTCGGCCTGGGCCTGGGCCTGGCGGACCACCTCGGTGTCCGAGATCAGCGAGCCGCGCTCGGCGTGCGCGCCCTGGATGATCCGCTCGGCCTCGACCTGGGCCCCCGCCACCACCTGCTCGTGGTCGGCCATCACCGACTGGGCCTGGGCGAGTTCGGCGGGCAGGGCCGACCTGAGGTCGTTGAGCAGGCCGATCAGCTCGGCCCGGTTCACCACGCAGGAGGCCGACATCGGCATCGAGCGGGCGTTCTCGACCGCCGCCACGATCTCGTCGACCTTGTTCTGCACGTCCACGGGGCTTCGTCTTTCCGTGTGCCGCCGACGGTCCGGCGGAGGCAGGCCCGACGCGGTGGACCTCACCGCAGGGCAGGAGTACAGACTGTACGGCCACTGCCCTGCGGGGTCACAACGCCTCAGCCGAACCGGTTCACCGGGAAACGGACATGACGTGACGAACCGGCAGAAGCGGACAGCCGGCGGCCCCCTGACGGCCTACTGCTCGGCCTTGCGCTCCGCGATCCGCTCCACCAGCCGGCGGTGCACCGTCTCCGGCAGCAGGTGCGAGACGTCGCCGCCGTAGGAGGCCACCTCCTTGACCAGCGTCGAGGAGAGGAAGCTGTACGTCGGCGAGGTCGGCACGAACAGCGTCTCCACCCCGGTCAGACCGTGGTTCATCTGCGCCATCTGGAGCTCGTAGTCGAAGTCGCTGACGGCGCGCAGGCCCTTGATGATCGCGGGGATGCCGCGCTCCCGGCAGTAGTCCACCAGCAGGCCGTGGTGCGACTCGACCTGCACGTTCCCGAAGCCGGCGGTGACCTCCTCGATCAGGCCGATCCGCTCCTCGACGGTGAACATGCCCTGCTTGTTCCGGTTGACCAGGACCGCGACATGCACCACGTCGTACAGCTTCGAGGCCCGCTCGATGATGTCGAGGTGGCCGTTGGTGATCGGGTCGAACGAACCGGGACAGACGGCTCGGCGCATGGCGTGTGTGCTCCCTCGTGGGGTGACGGCTGCTGCGGGCCGCGGCCCGCTACTCCTGCTCGTCGGCCGCGGCGGCGCGACCGTACCAGAGCGTGCCCTCGCCGTAGCGGCGGGAGCGCAACTCCTCGAAACCCCCGGGCCAGACGAATCCGCCACCGCGGGTGCTGCGCTCCACGGTGACCAGCGTGTCCTCCGCGAGCCAGCCCCCGGCCCGGAGTGTGATCAGCATCTCGCGGACCTCCTCGTCCGTCACCGCGTACGGCGGGTCGAGGAAGACCAGGTCGTACGGGCTCTGCGGGGGCGGGCCGACGATCACCTTCTCCGCCTTGGCGGCCCGCACCTCGACCCCCGGCAGGCCGACCGTCCGGACGTTCTCCCGGATCACCCGGGCCGCCTGGCCGTCCGCCTCGACCAGCAGGACGTGCTCGGCGCCGCGCGACAGCGCCTCCAGCCCGACCGCGCCCGATCCGCCGAACAGGTCCAGCATCCGGGCCCCCTGCAGGGTGCCGCGCAGCGCCTCCAGGGTGGAGAACATCGCCTCACGGGCCTTGTCGGAGGTCGGGCGGGTGCCCCGGCCGGGCGGTACGGCCAGTCGGCGGCCACCGGCCGCCCCGGCGATCACGCGGGTCATGGTGGTGGGAGGTCCTTTCGTCGCTGCCCGACCACGCTATCCCGCCCCGCGCCGAAGGGGCGCGCCGGTGCCGGGAGGTGAGGAGCGACGAGCGGGACACGCGCACCGCGGGACCGACCGCCGGGAGTGCCCCGGAGGTGGGCGCGGCCCGGCGGGGAACCCCCCGCCGGGCCGCGGTGGTCAGCTCGCCTCGGAGCCCGCCGACGGGGCCGCGGTGCCCGAGCCGAGCAGGGCCGGCGAGGCGTAGCGGGACCAGGACAGGCAGCCGTCGGGCGGGCAGAACTCGGGGCGGCGCGGGTCGTGCCCGAGCTCGCGCAGCTTGGTCCGGACGGAGTCGGGCGTGCGGCCGAACCGGGCGGCGATCCGGGCGATGGTCTCGCCGTCGTGGAAGCGCCGGACCAGTTCCTCCTCGTGCTGCGGCACCCAGGGGGCGCCGTGGCCGGGGTACAGCTCGCGCAGCACGTCGCGGTCGGGGATGGGCTCGGAGACGTCGGCGACGATCGCCAGCGCCCGCAGCGCGCGGTTGAGCGCGATCCGCAGCGAGGCGACGTCCTCGACCGGCAGGCGGAGCTTGCCCGAGGCGAGCGGTGCGGCGGCCGCCCCCTCGCGCCAGCCGGTCAGGGTGAGGGTGACTTCGCGGTCGTCGTCGCTGGCGAGTTCGATCCGGAAGACCTTGTCGCCCAGCGGGAGCTCGTTGAGATGACGGAATGCCATGGCTTGACCCCCAAGTGTCGTGCCAGGTACGCACCTTGGAGGTGCGCCCTGAACACCTTCATTCTCTCCCGGGGGTCTGACAATCCGGCCCTCGAAGGACCGCTCAGCCCTTCTCCATGTAGGCCGCGCGGTCCTCGTCGAGCAGGCTCTCCAGTGCGGTGCGCAGCTCCGGGTGGGCGGCCAGGTCCGGGTCCTCGGCGACCAGCCGGGTGGCCTCGGTGCGGGCGGTGAGGATGACCTCCTCGTCCTCCAGCACCGAGAGCACCTTGAGCGAGGACTTCACCCCGGACTGGGCCTGGCCCAGCACGTCGCCCTCGCGGCGCTGTTCGAGGTCGATCCGGGACAGCTCGAAGCCGTCCAGGGTGCCCGCCACCGCGTCCAGCCGGGCCCGCGCGGCGCTGCCCCCGGGCATGTCGCTGACCAGCAGGCACAGGCCCGCCGCGCTGCCCCGGCCGACCCGGCCGCGCAGCTGGTGGAGCTGGGAGACGCCGAAGCGGTCGGCGTCCATGATGACCATCGCGGTGGAGTTGGGGACGTTGACGCCGACCTCGATCACCGTGGTGGCGACCAGCACGTCCACCTCGCCGGCCGCGAACCGGCGCATCACCTCGTCCTTGGCCTCCGGCGCGAGCCGGCCGTGCAGGATCTCCACCCGCAGACCGCTCAGCGGGCCCTTCGTCAGCTTCTCGGCCGTCTCCACCACCGAGAGCGGGGGCCGCCGTTCGTCGCTCGCCGCGCCCTCGTCGGCGACGTCCTCGAAGTCCTCCTCGGCGGCCTTGCGGCGCTTCTTCCCGGGGGCGGCCGCGGGCTCCTCGTCCCCGATCCGGGGGCAGACCACGTACGCCTGGTGGCCCTTGGCGACCTCCTCGCGGACCCGCTCCCAGGCCCGGGTGAGGAAGTTGGGCTTCTCCAGCGCCGGGACGACGTGGGTGGAGATCGGCGAACGGCCGGCCGGCAGCTGGTCCAGGACGGAGGTCTCCAGGTCCCCGAAGACCGTCATCGCGACGGTGCGCGGGATCGGGGTGGCCGTCATCACCAGCAGGTGCGGCGGCTGCTCCCCCTTGGCGCGCAGCGCGTCCCGCTGCTCGACGCCGAAGCGGTGCTGCTCGTCCACCACGACCAGGCCGAGGTCCTGGAACTGCACCTTGTCCTCGATCAGCGCGTGGGTGCCGATGGCGATCCCGGCGTCCCCGCAGGCCATGTCGAGCAGCGCCTGACGGCGGGCGGGGACGCCCATCGAGCCGGTCAGCAGCACCACCCGGGTGCCGAGGTCGGAGCCGCCGAGCATGCCGCCCTCGGCGAGGTCCCCCATCATCTCGACGATCGAGCGGTGGTGCTGCTGGGCGAGCACCTCGGTGGGCGCCAGCAGGACGGCCTGGCCGCCCGCGTCCACCACGGCGAGCATGGCGCGCAGCGCGACCAGGGTCTTGCCGGAGCCGACCTCGCCCTGGAGCAGCCGGTGCATCGGGTGCTCGGTGGCGAGGTCGGCGGCGATCTCGGCGGAGACCTTCTGCTGGCCCTCGGTGAGGGTGAACGGCAGCCTGGCGTCGAAGGCGTCCAGCAGACCGCCCTCGCGGGCCCTGCGCGGCTTGGCGGGCAGGGCGGAGTCGGCGGCCCGGCGCTGCGCGAGGGCGACCTGGAGCACGAAGGCCTCGTCCCAGCGCAGCCGGCTCTGGGCGCGCTCGCGGTCGGCGTGGCTGCGCGGACGGTGGATCAGCTCCAGTGCCTCGGGCAGCGGGATCAGGTCGTGCCGCTCGCGCAGCTCGGCGGGCAGCGGTTCGCCGACGTCGCCGAGGTGCTTGGTGAGCGCGGTCTCGACGCAGATCGACAGCTTCCAGCTGGGCATCTGCGCGCTGGCGCCGTACACCGGGATGAGCCGGCCGGCGAACTGCCGCGCGGCGTCCGACCCGGCGTCCTCGTCGAGCAGCTGGTAGTCCGGCGAGACCAGCTGGCGGGTCCGGTTGAAGACCCCGACCTTGCCCGCGAACAGGCCCTGGGCGCCGGCCTTGAGCTCCTTCTGCCGCCAGCCCTGGTTGAAGAAGACCAGCGAGAGCCGGCTGCGGCCGTCGGTGACGACGACCTCCAGCCGGTCGCCCTTGCGGCCGCGGAACGGGATCAGGGTGACCTTCTCGATCCGGGCCAGCACGGTGACGTGCTCGTCGGCCTCCAGCTCGTCCAGGCTGGTGAGCTGGCCGCGCTCGACGTAGCGGCGCGGATAGTGGTGCAGCAGGTCCCCGACCGTGCGCAGCTTGAGGCTGTCGGCGAGCACCTTCGCGGTGCGGTCGCCGACGAGCTTGGTCAGTGGTTCATCGAGAGCGCCCATCAGGCCCCTGTTTACACCAAGGGACGGACAGAACAGGAGCTACTCCACCCCGATGAGCAGCGGTGCCGGTTCCTGCCCGCCGTGGAAGACCACCGCGTCCACCTCGGGCCGCCGGTGCCGCACGTGGGCGACCAGCCGCTCGGCGAGCGCCGCCTCGGTGCCCCCGCCGAGGATCAGGGTGACGAGCTCGCCGCCCGCCCCGAGCATCCGGTCCAGCACGCTCTCGCCGACCTCGGCCAGCCCGGCGCCGATCACCGCGACGTCGCCGTCGATCAGCCCGAGCACGTCGCCGGCCTGGCAGACCCCGGCCATCGTCCAGGACTCCCCCTCGGCGACGGCCAGTTCCGCGTACCGGGTGGCCCCGGCGGCGGAGGTCATGGCGACCACGTCCTCGTCGAAGCGGCGGCCGCCCTCGTGCACCGCGAGCGCCGCCAGTCCCTGCACCGGCGAGCGGGTGGGCAGGACGGCGATCCGCACCCCCTCCTCGCGCAGCTGGTCGGCGGCGGCCCCGGCGGCGGCGCGCAGCTCGGGGTCGTTCAGCAGCAGGACGACCTCGCGGGCGGCCGAGCGGCGCACCGCGTCGGCGAGTTCGGCGCTGGCCGGCGGGCGCTCCGGGTCGGCGTGCAGGACGACGGCGCCGGCCTGTTCGCAGAGTTCGGCCAGGCCCTCGCCGGAGACCACGGAGAGCACCGCGCGGGCCCGCTCCTCGCGCTCGCCGGGCTCGGCGGCGGCGCCGGAGCGGGCGGCGGCCTCGGCGAAGTGGGTGATCCGGATCTGGTGCGGGCGCCCGGCCCCGACCCCGGCCTCCACGGCGGCGCCCGCGTCGTCGACGTGGACGTGCACGTTCCACAGGCCGTCGCCGCCGCCGATCACCAGCGAGTCGCCGAGCTCGCCGAGCCGCTCGCGCAGCGCGGGCAGCGCCTCGTCGGGGGCGTCCAGCAGGTAGATGACCTCGAAGGCGGGGTGGCCGGGGCCGGGCGGCCTGAGGTGGGTCTCGCAGCTCTCGACGGCCCGGATGTCCCCGCGCAGCGCGACCGGCCCCATCGGCTGCTGCCCGGCGACGGCGTCGGCGAGGGCGCCGAGGACGGCCACCAGGCCGCGCCCGCCGGCGTCCACCACCCCGTTCTCGGCCAGCACGGCGAGCTGCTCGGGGGTGTGCCGCAGCGCGTCCCGGGCGGCCCGGTAGGCGGTGTCGGCGACCTGCGCGAGCCCGTCCCCGGCCCGTACGGCCTCCCGGGCGGCGACCCGGGCGACGGTCAGCAGGGTGCCCTCGACGGGCTCCGCGACGGCCTGGTAGGCGGAGTCGGCGGCCCGTTGCAGGGCGGCCCGCAGCTGTTCGGGGCCGCCGCCCTCGGCCAGCGTCTCGGCGGTCCCGCGCAGCCACTGGGCGAGGATCACCCCGGAGTTCCCGCGGGCGCCGACCAGCGCGCCGCGGGCCATCGCCCGGACGGCGTCGGCCAGCCCGGGGGCCGGCCGGACGGCGGGATCGGCGAAGCGGCTCTCCACCTCGGCGGCGGCCGACTCGACGGTCAGGTAGAGGTTGGTGCCGGTGTCGCCGTCCGGGACGGGATAGACGTTGAGCGCGTCGATCTCCTCGCGGGCCTGGCCGAGCGCCCGCAGGGCGAGCTGGCACCAGGTGCGCACGGCCGGGGCGTCGAGCGTGTGCAGCACCAGGTCTCCTCCGGATGGGACGCCGCGGGGTGGTCCGGGGGGCGGCGGCGCGTTCGGGCCGGCGGCGAGGGGTGATACCGGCAGGTTATCGGGGGCCGACCGGGGCCGTCCGGACCGGCGACCGGAGCGATCACTCGGCCGGTCATGGTAGTTTCGTGGGACGGAAGCAAGCGTTGTATGCTCTTCCGGTTGCCTGGAACCGTCCAGGCTCACCCCCTTGTCCGGTCTGGTTCACGTGAGTGTTCTGGTGGGCGGGCGGGGTTTTCGAAAGTAACTGATCTGAAGTCTTGGAGTGACTCCTGTGGCTGCCAACTGCGACGTCTGCGGCAAGGGGCCGGGCTTCGGCAACAGCATCTCCCACTCTCACCGCCGTACCCCCCGTCGTTGGAACCCCAACATTCAGACGGTGCGCGCTGTGATTGGGCGGACGCCGAAGCGGCTCAACGTCTGCACCTCGTGCATCAAGGCCGGTAAGGTCTCGCGCTGACGCGCAGACCGGCAAGCCGGTCCTCCAGTGAGCCGGTTCATCCTCGGATGGGCCGGCTTCGCTGTTTCCGTGGCCGGCTCTGCCGTTTTCCGGACTCACCGGTGGTGGGCGGACTCCTCTGAGGAGCCCGCCCACCGTCGTTTTCCGGGGAGCCGGGGAACCGGGGGAGCTTCGGCGGCGGCGGAGCCTCAGCGCCAGCGCCAGGCGTGGTCGACCGGGCCGATGCCGGCTCCCAGGGCGAAGCCCCCGGCGATCGCGCCGGTGATGTACTCCTTGGCCGAGGCCACGGCCCGCGGCAGCGGCTCGCCCTTGGCCAGGCCGGCCGCGATCGCGCTGGCCAGGGTGCAGCCGGTGCCGTGGGTGTGCCGGTTGTCGTAGCGGGGTGCCCGGAACCAGTGCACCTCCTCCGGTCCGCCGTACAGCAGGTCGGCGGCCTCGCCCTCCAGGTGGCCGCCCTTGACCAGCGCCCAGCGCGGCCCGAGGTCGACCAGCGCCTTGGCGGCGTCCAGCATCTGCGACTCGTCCTCGACGGTCAGCCCGGTGAGCTGGGTCACCTCGTGCAGGTTGGGGGTGGCCAGGGTGGCGACCGGCAGCAGCTTCTCGCGGACGGTGGCGACGGCCTCGGCGACCAGCAGCGCGTCCCCGTGCTTGGAGACCCCGACCGGGTCGACCACCACCGGGGCGTCCACCCCGGCCAGCAGCTCGGCGACGGTCTCGACGAGTTCGACCGAGGCGAGCATGCCGGTCTTCACGGCCTGCACCCCGATGTCGTCCACCACGCTGCGGAACTGCGCCCGGACGGCCTCGGCGGGCAGTTCCCAGTAGCCCTGGACGCCGAGCGAGTTCTGCGCGGTGACGGCGGTGATCACGCTCATGCCGTGGACGCCGAGGGCGAGCATCGCCTTGAGGTCGGCCTGGATGCCGGCGCCGCCGCCGGAGTCGGAGCCGGCGACGGTGAGCACGCGGGGAGGTGCGGTGGAGGACATGCCCCCAACCTACCGGCGCGGTTTCAGAGCACGGCCTCGGACTCCGCCCAGCGGTCCTTCGGCACCGTCTTCAGCCTGGTCACCGCGTCGCCGATCGGCAGCAGCTCGATGGCGGTCCGGCGCAGCGCGGTGAAGTGCCCGAACGCCCCCTGCTGGACGGCCTCCACCGCGTGCCAGCCGAACCGGGTGGCGAGCACCCGGTCGCGGGCGGTCGGGGTGCCGCCGCGCTGGACGTGGCCGAGGATGACCGGGCGGGCCTCCTTGCCGAGCAGGTTCTCCAGCTCGTGGGCGAGCCGGTTGCCGATCCCGCCGAAGGTCCGGTGGCCGTACTGGTCGACCTCGCCGTGGTCGAACCGCATGGTGCCGGGCAGCGGGGTGGCGCCCTCGGCGACGGCGATGATGGCGAACTTCTTGCCGCGCGCGAAGCGGTCCTCGATTATCCGGGCCACCGCTTCGATGTCGAAGGGCTTCTCCGGGATCAGGATGCCGTGGGCACCGCCCGCCATGCCCGCGGTGAGGGTGATCCAGCCGGTGTGCCGGCCCATCAACTCGACGACCATGACGCGCTGGTGGGACTCGGCGGTGGTCTTCAGCCGGTCGATCGCCTCGGTCGCGACGTGCACGGCGGTGTCGAAGCCGAAGGTCACGTCGGTGGCGTCGATGTCGTTGTCGATGGTCTTCGGCACGCCGACCACGGGCAGTCCGGCGTCGCTGAACAGCTTGGCGGCGGTCAGCGTCCCCTCGCCGCCGATCGCGATCAGCGCGTCGATGCCGATCTCCCGGGCCAGCGTCTTGGCGTTCTCCACCGCCCAGGCGATCCGGTCCCGCCGTACCCGGGCCGAGCCGAGGACGGTGCCGCCGAGGGTGAGCAGGCCGGTGACGTCGTCGTGCGAGACCGTCCTGGTGCGGCCCTCGATCAACCCGAGGAAGCCGTCCAGGATGCCGACGATCTCGTGCCCGTGGACGTCGGTGCCCCGGTGCACCACCGAGCGGATCACCGCGTTGAGGCCGGGGCAGTCGCCGCCGCTGGTCAGTACACCGATGCGCATGTCTGGTGTGCTCCCGCTCGCCGTGGGTCGGGCCACCCGCGCCGGGCGGGCGGGCTGGGGTTCGCAAGCCTACGCACAACGCACCCGCGAAGCCCGTCCCCCGCGCTCCGGAGCGTCACGCGCCGCTCACCGTACGGGGATCGGCGCGCGCCGCGCGCTACTCGGCGAAGTGGTCCCAGCCGCCGACCCGGTCCCAGGGGGCGCCGTCCACCGTGACCCGGCCGCTGCGGCTGCCCGTCGGGCGGCCGGTCACCTCGCCCACCACCCGCCAGCGGGCCGGGAGTTGGACTCCGCGCGGGAAGGTGGCCACGATCGCGTGGTCCTCGCCCCCGGAGAGCACCCAGACCAGCGGGTCGACGCCGACCGCCTGGCCGATGTCGGCCATCTGCGCCGGGACGTCGAAGTCCGCGGCCTTCAGGTCGATGTCCACCTCGCTGGCCCGGGCCACGTGGCCGAGGTCGGCGACCAGCCCGTCGCTCACGTCGATCATCGAGGTCGCGCCCAGCTCGGCCGCCGCCGGGCCCGCGTGGTACGGCGGTTCGGGCCGGCGGTGGGCCTCGACGAAGGCGCGCGGGGAGCGGAAGCCGCGCTGGAGCACGGTCAGGCCGGCGGCCGACCAGCCGAGCCAGCCGGTCACCGCGACCACGTCGCCGACCTGCGCGCCGGCGCGTGTCACCGCCGCACGCCCCTGGAGGTCACCGAGCGCCGTGATGGCCAGCGTGACGGTGTCGCCGCGCACCACGTCGCCGCCGACCACCGTCGCCCCGGCCACCTGGCACTCGTCGCGCAGCCCGTCCATCAACTCGGTGGCCCAGGTGGTCGGCAGGTCCGCGGGGGCGACCAGACCGAGCAGTATGGCGGTCGGCACCGCCCCCATCGCGGCCACGTCGGCGAGGTTCTGGGCGGCGGCCTTGCGGCCCACGTCGTAGGCGGTGGACCAGTCCCGGCGGAAGTGCCGGTTCTCGATCAGGACGTCCGTGGTCGCCACCACCCGGCCGTCCGGAGCCCGCACCACCGCGGCGTCGTCACCCGGGCCGAGGTCGACCGCATCGGTGAGCGGTACCCGGGCGGTCAGCTCCCTGATGAGGCCGAACTCGCCGAGCTCGCCCACGGTCCCCTGCATCTGCCGTCCTCTCGCGTTTCCATCCGTATCGGCCCCCGTCGCGCTCCCCCGCGCGCAGCGTACGCCCTTCGGGGGCCTCGGGGTCTCCCCTCCCCGGCCCGCTGCGAGGTAGCGTGGTGATCAGACTGCCGGTGATCCCACCCACCCACGCGCCTGACCGGGCGATCACGGCGGCGTTCCCCCTAACCGGCCCGCCGGGAGGTCCCCGTGGTACAGGCATACATCCTGATCCAGACCGACGTTGGGAAGGCCACCGCGGTGGCCCTGACCATCTCCGAGATCCCCGGCGTGCTCACCGCCGAGGACGTCACCGGCCCCTACGACGTGATCGTCAAGGCCGAGGCCCCGACGGTGGACGAGCTGGGCCGGATGGTGGTGGCCAAGGTCCAGAAGGTCGAGGGCATCACCCGCACCCTCACCTGCCCGGTGGTGCACCTGTAGGCCGGTACGCCGGTGCGCCGGCGGCCCGGCGCACCGGCGGGCCCCGGGCTCCCGCGCCCCGGATACCATCGGCGGGTGGCCAGAGAACTGCGCGTCCCCAAGGCGCTGACCGCCCTGCCGGCCCCGGTCCGCTGGCTGGCCCTGCCCGTCGCCCTGGCCTGCGCGGTCGTGGCGCTGGTCGGCAGCTGGGGCCCGGCCGACCCGGAGGTCGAGGTCCCGCAGCCGAGCGGCAAGGCGGCCGGGTACTGCCGCTCGCTGGCCGCCGCGCTGCCGGCCGAGCTGCTCGGGCACGCCCGCAAGGACCCCTCGCCCGCCTCCCCGTACGTGGCCGCCTGGGGCGACTCCCCCCGGACGGTGCTGCGCTGCGGCATCGACCGGCCGGAGGAGCTGGACGGCGACCACGCCGCGGACTGGTCCCCGAGCGTCGACGGCGTCACCTGGTGGTCGCAGAAGCTCCCCGACGGCGGCTACCGCTTCGTGACGACCATGCGCGCCGCCTACGTCGAGGTGACCGTACCGGCCGGAGCCGCGCAGAACCCCTTCGACCCGGCGGCCGCCCTGAGCGGCGCGGTCAGGGCCAACGTCCCGGGCTGAGCCGGCCGACGGCGCGAGCCGCCACCCGACGTACCGAGGGCGGGCCGGGAACCCTCCCCGGCCCGCCCTCCGGCAGGACCCGCTAGCGCAGCCCGGTCGAACGCCGCAGCGCCGTGCCGAGCAGCCGGTCGATCAGCTCCGGGTACGCGACCCCGCTGGCCTCCCACATCTTCGGGTAGGCCGAGATCGGGGTGAAGCCGGGCATCGTGTTGATCTCGTTGATCATCCAGGTGCCGTCCTCCAGCAGGAAGAAGTCCACCCGGGCCAGGCCCTCGCAGCCCAGCGCCTCGAAGGCCTCGACCGCCTGGCGCTGGATCTCGGCGAGCTCGCCGGCGGTCAGGTCCGCCGGGATCTTCACGTCCGAGGAGTCGATGTACTTGGCCTCGAAGTCGTAGAAGTCGAAGCCCTCGCCGACCAGGATCTCGCCGGCCACGCTGGCCCGCGGGCCGTCCTCGAACTCCAGCACGCCGCACTCGATCTCGCGGCCGGTCACGCCCGCCTCGATGATGAGCTTGGGGTCGTGCCGGCGGGCCTCCTCGATCGCGGCGTCGAGGTCGGCCAGGTCCTTCACCTTGGTGATGCCGATGCTGGAGCCGGCCCGGCAGGGCTTCACGAACAGCGGCAGACCCAGCTCGGCGGCCCGCTCGCGCACCGCCGCGCGGCCCGCCTCGGACTCCCAGTCCCGCGGCCGCACGATGGTGTAGCGGCCGACGTTCAGACCGTGCGAGGCCAGGATCCGCTTGGCGAACTCCTTGTCCATGCCGGCCGCGCTCGCCAGCACGCCGTTGCCGACGTACGGGACGCCGGAGAGCTCCAGCAGGCCCTGGAGCGTGCCGTCCTCGCCCCACGGGCCGTGCAGCAGCGGGAACACCACGTCGACCTCGCCGAGGGCCTTGGGGGCGCTGCCCGGCTCGGTCAGGACCACCTCGCGGTTGCCCGGGGCGACCGGCAGCGCGACCTGGCCGTCGACGCCCTCGGCGACGTGCGCCACGTCCGGCAGCCGCCCGTCGGTGATGGCCATCCGGGCCGGCTCGTCGCTGGTCAGCGCCCAGCGACCCTCGTGCGTGATGCCGATCGGCAGCACGTCGTACTTGTCGCGGTCGATCGCCCTGAGCACACTGCCCGCGGTGGAGACCGAGATCGCGTGCTCGGAGCTGCGCCCGCCGAAGACCAGCGCGACGCGCGGCTTCCGGTCGGGCCGGTTCGGGGAGGACTGTTCGATGCTCATATCGGGTTTGAGACTACCGTGCGAGGCCCGGCCGGAAGGTAGGCGGCGCCGGGAAGCCGGAGGTCCCGGGGGTCCCGGAGATCACGGGCAACCGGACGGGCGCCGCCGCCCCGGGCCGCGGCCCGCCGGACTCAGCGCCGCTCCGGCTTCGCCGAGCGCGACATCAGGTTCTGCAGCGCCTCCTGGGTCGGCCGCCCGTTGTGCACCACGTCCACCACGGCCTCGACGATCGGCATGTCGACCCCGTTGCGCCGGGCCAGGTCCAGCACCGACTCGCAGGACTTGACGCCCTCGGCGGTCTGCCGGGTGGCCGCGATCGTCTCCGCCAGCGACATGCCCCGGCCCAGGTTCATGCCGAAGGTGTTGTTGCGCGACAGCGGCGAGGAGCAGGTGGCCACCAGGTCGCCCATCCCGGCGAGTCCGGCGAAGGTGTGCGGGTCCGCGCCCAGCACCTCGCCGAGCCGGGTGGTCTCGGCCAGCCCGCGGGTGATCAGGGTCGCCTTGGTGTTGTCCCCGAGCCCCATGCCGGCCGCCATGCCGACCGCCAGGCCGATCACGTTCTTGACCGCGCCGCCGAGTTCGCAGCCGACCACGTCGGTGTTGGTGTACGGCCGGAAGTACGGCGTGTGGCAGGCCGCCTGGAGCCGCCTGGCGACCGCCTCGTCGGAGCAGGCGACCACACTGGCCGCGGGCTGCCGGTTGGCGATCTCCTTGGCCAGGTTGGGCCCGCTGACCACCGCGACGCGCTCCGGGCCGACCCCGGTGACCTCGTCGATCACCTCGCTCATCCGCTTGGCGGTGCCGAGTTCGATGCCCTTCATCAGGCTCACCAGCACGGTCTGCGGCTCGATCAGCGGCGTCCAGGCGGCCAGGTTGTCGCGCAGCGTCTGCGACGGCACCACGAGCACCGCGAAGTCGGCGCCGGCCAGTGCCTCGGCGGCGTCGGTGGTCGCCCGCACGGTGTCGGGCAGCCGGACGCCCGGCAGGTAGTCCGGGTTCTCGTGGGTGGAGTTGACGGCGTCCACCAGCTCCTGGCGGCGGGCCCACAGCACGACCTCGCAGCCCGCGTCGGCCAGCACCATCGCGAAGGCGGTGCCCCAGGAACCGGTTCCCATCACGGCGCAACGGGTCACTTGCCGGCCTCCTCGGTGCCCTTGCCCGGCTCGCCCTTGGCGCGCCGGCGTTCGGCCAGCGCCGCCGCGGCACGCTCCCGGGCGGCCTTGCGCATGTCGTAGCGCTCGGCCGGCGGCTCCTCGCCCCGGACTTCGGCCAGCACGGCGGTGATCGCCGTCATGATGTCCTCGGTCGCGTCGGAGAGCACCTGGGCGGTGAGCTCCTGACCCCGGTACTTGCTCAGGTCCACCGGCGGCCCGGCCGCGACGGTGACCCGGTGCCGCGGGAACAGGTTGAACTTGCCCTTCCCGTAACCGGACCGGCCGTACGGCGGGATGATCTCGTGGGCGCCCCAGTGCGCGACCGGGATGACCGGTGCCCCGGTCATCAGCGCGACCCGGGCGACGCCGCTCTTGCCGGTCATCGGCCACAGGTCGGGGTCACGGGTGAGCGTGCCCTCCGGGTAGAACTGCACGCACTGGCCGCCGTTGATCGCGTCGATCGCGGCCCGGAACGCCTGCGCGGCGTCGGTGGACTCGCGGAACACCGGAATCTGGCCGGTCTTGCGCAGCATGAATCCGATGAAGGGGATCGAGAACAGCGAGGACTTGCCGAGAATGCGCGGCGGACGCCCGCTGTTGTACTGCCAGTGCGCGTAGACCACCGGATCGATGATCGAATTGTGGTTCACCGCGGCGATGAAGCCGCCGTTCTTCGGAATGTGCTCCCAGCCCCGCCAGTCGGGCTTCACCAGGGCGGTCGTCACCGGCTTCACCAGCACGGCCGCGAAGCGGTACCAGATGCCGTAGTCGGCGTTGCCGAACTTGGCGTACGAGCGGCGGGCCACCCCAGCTCCTTCTCATCCGATGCGGCACGGATTACCGCGGTCATGTCGTCCCGGCGCCGCGCACCGATTCCACCGGTACCCGGGCCACGGGCGCGGAACAGTGTCGCCCGCCCGATCACCGGCTGTCGAGCAACCGCGCCAACCCGCCCGGCGGGCGTGATCAAACGCACGTCCGCACAGCTCGGACGGCCTGGCGAGGGCTCCGGGACCGGCGCCACAATGACGCCGATGACCCAGGACACCGTACGCCCCAGCGGGCCCGTCGCGCCCCCCGCACCCGCCGCCGACTGGTCGCTGGTGCTCCCGCTCAAGCCGCTCACCGTGGCCAAGAGCAGACTGGCCCCGTACGCCGGGCCGCACCGGGCCGACCTGGCCCTGTCCTTCGCCCTGGACACCGTCACCGCCGCCCTGGCCACCCCGGGCGTCAGCCGGGTCCTGGTGGTCACCCGCGACGCCGCGGCCGGCGCCCGACTGGCCGCCCTCGGCGCCCTGGTGGTCGCCGACGAGCCCGACGGCGGCCTCAACCGGGCGCTGGCGCACGGCGCCGCGAGCGCCCTGGCCCTGGCCCCGCGGGCCCCGCTGGCGGTGCTCTCGGCGGACCTCCCGGCGCTGCGTCCGGCCGAACTGGCCCGGGTGCTGGGCGCGGTGCCGTCGGACGGCCGGGCCTTCCTGCCGGACTCCCCCGGCCTCGGCACCACGCTCCTCGCCTGCGCCCCCGGCCGTCCGCTCTCCCCCGCCTTCGGGGACGGCTCACGGGCCCGGCACGCGGCCGGCGGGGCGCTCGAACTGCGCCTCGCGGACGTGGAGTCGGTGCGCCGGGACGTGGACACCGGGGCGGATCTCGGACAGGCCGCGGCGCTCGGCCTCGGCCCGCACACCAGCGCGCTGTTCGCCCGCCTGAGCCGTGCCTGAGCCGTGCCTGAGCCGTTGCCGAGCCCTCCCGGCCGGCCGGGACCGCCCGCCCGGACCCGCCCCGGAGCTCGCCCCGGCACCTCCCGGCCCGGCGCCGACCTGTTCCCGGGCCCCGGTCGGCCCGCTCGCTATGCTGCTCGCATGCAGGCCACCGCGTTCACCTTCGACCCCGCCACCCGGGCCGGCTCCGTACTGCTCGACGACGGGACCCCGGTGCCGTTCGACGCGGCCGCCTTCGACGCCGGCGGCCTGCGGCTGCTGCGCCCCGGCCAGCGGGTGCGGATCCGCACCGAGGGCACCGGAGAGGCCCGCCGGGTGGTCTTCGTGACGCTCCAGACCTTCCCCGACCCGGCCGAGGGCTGACGGACCCCACCCGGCTCCGCTCGGCCCCTCCGGGCCGCGTCAGGCCCCCAGGACGCCCCCGGACGCCCCGGGCCGCCGCACGCCGTCGATTCCTGACTAAGCGCCCGGAAATCGAAAGAGCCGCGGCGACCGGTCTCCGTGAATTCACGGAAGGGGTGCCGCGGCTCTGGGCCGAAGGCCGTCCGGGGACGGTCGCGCGGGACTTACTTGGCAGAGGTCTTGCGCGCGGTGGTCTTGCGGGTGGCGGTCTTCTTCGCCGGCGCCGTCTTCTTGGCCGTGGCGGTCGCCTTCTTGGCGGTCGCCGTGGTCTTCTTGGCGGCGGCCGTGGTGGTCGCCTTCTTCGCCGCGGCCGTCTTCTTGGTCGCGGCGGCCTTGGTCGCGGTCGCCGTGGTCTTCTTGGCGGCGGTGGTCTTCGCGGCCGTGGTCTTGGCGGCCGTGGTCTTCACGGCGGCCTTCTTGGCGGTCGCCGTGGTCTTCTTGGCGGCAGCCGTGGTGGTCGCCTTCTTGGCGGCGGCCGTGGTCGCCGTCTTCTTGGCGGCGGCCTTCTTGGTGGCCGGAGCGGCGGCGGCAGCGGCGGCGGCGCGCTTGGTGGCGGCACGCTTGGCGGCCGGGGTGGCGGCCACACCGCTCTTGCCCGGGGTGAGGGAGCCCTTGGGGGCCTTCTTCACCGAGGGGCCTTCCTTCGGCAGCTTCTTGCTGCCGCTGACCAGGTCCTTGAAGCCCTGACCCGGACGGAAGCGCGGGACGGAGGTCTTCTTGACCTTGACCCGCTCGCCGGTCTGCGGGTTGCGGGCGAAGCGCGCGGAGCGCTCCACCTTCTCGAAGGTGCCGAACCCGGTGACCGAGACCCGGTCACCGGCCACAACGGCACGGACCATGGTGTCGAGCACTGCGTCGACGGCCTCTGCGGCAGCCTTGCGACCGCCCAGCTGCTCGGCCACCGCTTCGACAAGCTGAGCCTTGTTCACGTCTTCCCCTTCGGAAACGGGCGCCGGATGATTCCATCCGTTCTTTTCGCACGTTAGGTATGTATCTGCGGACTTTCAATTACCAAACGCGCGAATCACCCTAGTGTCGCAATGGATTTGCGCGTCGGCGACCTCAGTCGAGCGGCGGGGGCCCCTCGTCGAGGTCACGGACAAAGCGACTCAACCGCCTTGCCGCCTCCGGAAGATCGCGCTTGGCGGTCTCGGTGACGATGAGGAGTTGACGGGTGAGAGCGGTCTTTGCATCGGCAGACACGTTCAGCGCATGCACGCGGGCGTGAGCTTGCTTCAACCGCTCGGCCACGAGCGCGTAGAGCGCTGCGACTTCCTGGTCGTCCGGCCCCTCAGCTGGCGCGGAGGTGACGTCCGGCCGGTCGTCAATTCGGCGTTCGGATGGCCGGCCCATGGAGTCCTCAGCCGCGGGTTCGCCGCCCGCGTACGGAGGTTCATGGTGCCGGTGCATGTACTGATTGTGCCATCTACCCGCAGTTGTACTTGCGCGGGGCCCTCTTCCGCAAAGCCAAATGGGCAATCCGGGGCGGGCCGCGGCGCTAACTCGTGCTCCGGAACGACGGATGGCCCGGCCCCCCCGAGGGGGGCGCGGGCCATGCGGCGGATCGCCAGAATGCTTGTTCTGAGGGGAACTCAGGCGACCGGCAGAGTACGGGGCTTGAAGGCCGGACGGGTCGCTTCGAAGGCCGCGATGTCGGCCTCGTTCGTCAGCGTGATGCTGATGTCGTCCAGGCCGTTGAGCAGCCGCCACCGGACGTTGTCGTCCAGTTCGAAGGCCGCGGTGACGCCCTCGGCACGCACTTCGCGCGCCTCCAGGTCGACGGTGATCTCGGCCGAAGGGTCACTCTCCGTGAGCACCCAGAGCCGTTCCACGGTCTCCTGCGGCAGGACGACCGTCAGCAGGCCGTTCTTCAGGGAGTTGCCCCGGAAGATGTCGGCGAAGCGCGACGAGATGACCGCGTGGAAGCCGTAGTTCTGGAGCGCCCAGACGGCGTGCTCCCGGGAGGAGCCGGTGCCGAACTCGGGGCCGGCCACCAGGACCGTGGCGCCCTGCCGCTCGGGCCGGTTGAGGACGAAGGCCTCGTCCTTGCGCCAGGCTTCGAACAGGCCGCCCTCGAAGCCGGACCGGGTGACCTTCTTGAGCCAGTGGGCCGGGATGATCTGGTCGGTGTCCACGTTGCTGCGGCGCAGCGGGACGGCCCGGCCGGTGTGGGTGGTGAACTTCTCCATGGCTCAGGCCTCCACGGCAGCGACGTCGGCGGACAGGTCGGAGGGGGCGGCGAGGCGGCCCAGGACGGCGGTCGCGGCGGCGACCTGCGGGGAGACCAGGTGGGTGCGGCCGCCCTTGCCCTGCCGGCCCTCGAAGTTGCGGTTCGAGGTGGAGGCGCAGCGCTCCCCCGGGGCGAGCTGGTCGGGGTTCATGCCCAGGCACATCGAACAGCCCGCGTGGCGCCATTCGGCACCGGCCGCGGTGAACACCTTGTCCAGGCCCTCCTCGACGGCCTGGAGGGCGACCCGGACGGACCCCGGGACCACCAGCATCCGGACGCCGTCGGCGATCCGGCGGCCCTCCACGACGGCCGCGGCGGCCCGCAGGTCCTCGATCCGGCCGTTGGTGCAGGAGCCGACGAAGACGGCGTCGACCTTCACCTCGCGCAGCGGGGTGCCGGCCTCCAGGCCCATGTACGCCAGGGCGTTCTCGGCGGCCAGGCGCTCCTGCGGGTCGGCGAAGGAGGCCGGGTCCGGCACGTCGGAGCCCAGCGGGGCGCCCTGGCCGGGGTTGGTGCCCCAGGTGACGAACGGGGTCAGCTCGCTCGCGTCGATGAAGATCTCGTGGTCGAAGACCGCGTCCTCGTCGGTGCCGAGGGTCCTCCAGTACGCGACGGCGGCGTCCCAGTCCTCGCCCTGCGGGGCGTGCGGGCGGCCCTGCAGGTACGCGAAGGTGGTCTCGTCCGGGGCGATCATGCCCGCCCGGGCACCGGCCTCGATCGACATGTTGCAGATGGTCATCCGGGCCTCCATGGACAGGCTCCGGATCGCCGAACCGCGGTACTCCAGGACGTATCCCTGGCCGCCGCCGGTGCCGATCTTCGCGATGACGGCCAGGATCAGGTCCTTGGCGGTGACGCCCTCGGGCAGTTCGCCCTCGACGGTGACCGCCATCGTCCGGAACGGCGCCAGCGGCAGGGTCTGGGTGGCCAGCACGTGCTCGACCTGGCTGGTGCCGATGCCGAACGCCAGGGCGCCGAACGCGCCGTGGGTCGAGGTGTGGGAGTCGCCGCAGACCACGGTCATGCCGGGCTGGGTCAGACCGAGCTGCGGGCCGACGACGTGCACGACGCCCTGCTCGACGTCGCCGAGCGAGTGGATCCGGACGCCGAACTCGGCGGCGTTCCTGCGCAGGGTCTCCAGCTGCACCTTGGAGACCGGGTCGGCGATCGGCTTGTCGATGTCCAGGGTGGGGGTGTTGTGGTCCTCGGTGGCGATCGTCAGGTCGGTGCGGCGGACGGTGCGGCCGGCCAGCCGCAGCCCGTCGAAGGCCTGCGGGCTGGTGACCTCGTGGAGCAGGTGCAGGTCGATGAAGAGGAGGTCGGGTTCGCCCTCCGCTCGCCGCACGACGTGGTCGTCCCAGACCTTCTCTGCGAGTGTCCGTCCCATCGGATTCCCTCCAGCCGGCCGCGTTGCCGGCCTTCTCGTGTCGTCGAGGTCAAACGGTGTGCGCCGCCCTGAGACTCCCGGGCCGCTCCCGTCCAGGGTGGCGCTTTTCGCCGGAGATTGAACTGGTGTCTCACGGACTGAGACCGCAGTCTTATCGCCTGGACAGGGCCTGGGCGGCGTCCGGGCGGCGCGCGGACGGCGCGTGGACGGCGTTCCGCAGGGCCCCGCGGAACGCGGAAGGGCCCCGCTCGCGACGGAGCGGGGCCCTTCGGGGCATTTCCGGGGAAAGCAAAAAGACCCCGGGGAACCGGGGTCTTTCCAATTTCTGGCTGGGGTACCAGGACTCGAACCTAGACTAAATGAACCAGAATCACTCGTGCTGCCAATTACACCATACCCCAACACAAAGCAAGGGCCGATGGGCGAGCCCACCGGCTTCCTGCTCTGAAGTACCCCCGACCGGATTCGAACCGGCGCTACTGCCGTGAGAGGGCAGCGTGCTAGGCCGCTACACAACGGGGGCTTCCTGGCGATCCCTTGCGGGATCAGTACCCCCGACCGGATTCGAACCGGCGCTACTGCCGTGAGAGGGCAGCGTGCTAGGCCGCTACACAACGGGGGCTTTCCAGGTGATCCCTTGCGGGATCAGTACCCCCGACCGGATTCGAACCGGCGCTACTGCCGTGAGAGGGCAGCGTGCTAGGCCGCTACACAACGGGGGCTTGATCTTCTTTTGTGTTGCCGTACTTGCGTACTGCGCTGGGGTACCAGGACTCGAACCTAGACTAAATGAACCAGAATCACTCGTGCTGCCAATTACACCATACCCCACCAGAGTTGAACCCTCGCGGGCCCTTCTCAGGCGTTGCGCCTCTCGGTCGGTCCCTTCCGAGGGGCTTTCGTTCCCTCGTCCGTTCCCTCCCGGGCGGCGCAGAAAGAACATTACCCGACGTCGGCCCTGGGTCCAAAATCGATAACCCCAGGCAGCGGCCGGGCGGCCTGCGGACGACCTCCGGGTACGCCGCGGGCCCGGCACGAAGCCGGGCCCGCGGCCTGCTCGGCGACCCGCTCAGGCGGCCGGCAGGGCGTCCTGGGCGGCCCGCAGCCGGCGCAGCGTCTCCGGGCGTCCCAGCAGCTCCATGGACTCGAACAGCGGCGGGGAGACCCGGCGGCCCGTGACGGCCACCCGCAGCGGCGTGAAGGCGAACTTGGGCTTGATGCCCAGCCCGTCCACCAGCGCCTCGCGCAGCGCCGCCTGGATCGGCTCCGGGGTGAAGTCCGCGAGCTCCTCCAGCGCCTTGATGCTGGCCTCCAGCACCGGGCGGGCGTCCGCGGTGAGCACCTTGGCGGCGTCGTCCGGGTCGAGGGCGAACTTCTCCGGCGCCACGAACAGGAAGCCGGCCATGTTCACGATCTCGCTCAGCACGACCATCCGCTCCTGGGTGAGCGGCGCCACCTTGGCGAGCAGGTCCAGCTGCTCGGCGGTGGGCTCGGCCGGCAGCAGCTCGGCGCCCTGGAGGAAGGGCACCAGGCGGCTGACGAAGTCCTCCGGGGCCAGCCGGCGGACGTGCTCGGCGTTGATCGCCTCGCACTTCTTCAGGTCGAAGCGGGCCGGGTTGGCGTTCACCTTGGTGACGTCGAAGGCGGCGACCATCTCGTCCATGTCGAACAGGTCGCGGTCCTCGGCCAGCGACCAGCCCAGCAGGGACAGGTAGTTGAGCAGGCCCTCGCGGATGAAGCCGCGCTCGCGGTACATGTTGAGCGAGGACTGCGGGTCGCGCTTGGAGAGCTTCTTGTTGCCCTCGCCCATCACGTACGGCAGGTGGCCGAAGCGCGGGGTGGTGCCGTTGCCGACGCCGATCTCGGCGAGCGCGGCGTACAGCGCGACCTGCCGCGGGGTGGAGGACAGCAGGTCCTCCCCGCGCAGCACGTGGGTGATGCCCATCAGGGCGTCGTCCACCGGGTTGACCAGGGTGTACAGCGGGGCGCCGTTGGCCCGGACGATGCCGTAGTCCGGCACGTTCTCGGGCTCGAAGGTGAGGGTGCCGCGGACCAGGTCGTCGAAGCTGATGGTCTTGTCGGGCATCCGGAAGCGCAGGATCGGCTCGCGCTTCTCCAGCTTGTAGACCGCCACCTGCTCGTCGGTCAGCTCGCGGCAGTGGCCGTCGTAGCCGGAGGGCTTGCCGGCCGCGCGGGCGGCCTCGCGGCGGGCGTCCAGCTCCTCGGTGGAGCAGTAGCAGTGGTAGGCGTGGCCGGCCTCGTGCAGGCGGCGGGCGACATCGGCGTAGATGTCCATCCGCTGCGACTGGCGGTACGGCGCGTCCGGGCCGCCGACCTCCGGGCCCTCGTCCCAGTCGAGGCCGAGCCAGCGCATGGCGTCGAGCAGCTGGTTGTACGACTCCTCGGAGTCGCGGGCGGAGTCGGTGTCCTCGATCCGGAAGACCAGCGTGCCGCCGTTGTGGCGGGCGTAGGCCCAGTTGAAGAGGGCCGTGCGGACCATCCCCACGTGGGGGTTGCCGGTCGGGGAGGGACAGAAGCGAACCCGGACGGCCGGGTCAGTGTTAGCCACGCTTGATCACCTTGTTGGTGAGAGTGCCGATGCCTTCGATGGAGACGGCGACCTCGTCGCCGACGTTGAGGGGGCCCACCCCTGCGGGCGTGCCGGTGAGGATGACGTCGCCGGGAAGCAGCGTCATGGCCTCGGAGATGTGGACGATCAGCTCGGCGACCGAGCGGACCATCAGGGAGGTGCGACCGGTCTGGCGGAGTTCGCCGTTGACCGTGCACGTGATCGCGAGGTCGCTCGGGTCGAGGTCGGTCTCGATCCACGGGCCCAGCGGGCAGGCCGTGTCGAAGCCCTTGGCCCGGGCCCACTGGCCCTCGCGCTGCTGGACGTCCCGGGCGGTGACGTCGTTGGCGCAGGTGTAGCCGAGGATCACCTCGGGCACCCGGTCCAACGGCACCTCGCGGCACATCCGGCCGATCACCACGGCGAGTTCGGCCTCGTGGTGGACGTCCGAGGAGAACGGCGGGTAGGCGATGCTCTCGGTCGGGCCGATCACCGAGGTGGACGGCTTGAAGAAGGTGAGCGGGACGTCCGGGACGTCGTTGCCCAGCTCCGCCGCGTGTGCCGCGTAGTTGCGGCCGACCGCCACGATCTTGTTCGGGAGCATCGGGCTGAGCAGCCGGACGTCCTGGAAGCGGTAACTCTCGCCGGTGGGCTGGGGCTGGCCGAACGGGTGGCCGGCCAGCGCGTGGACGACCAGCGAGTCGGGCTGGGAAGGGTCGCCCTCCACCACGCCGAAGGAGACGCTGCCGGCGGCAGGGCTCCCTTCCCGGACGGAAAACCTGGCAATGCGCACGGCTGGGCTACCCCTCGCTTCGTCGGCCGCCCGGGGCGCGCCCGGGCGCTGGTTGGCGCCCCGCCCACAGTGGGCGCGACCCCGTCAATCGGCCTCCAGGCTATCGCGTGGGGCCCCGGCTGACCGCTTTGCCCGGGTTGCGGGCGATCGGGGCGGAAACGCCGAGGGCGCCCTCGTCACGGATGACGAAGGCGCCCTCGAAGGAACGCGGCGGCGGTCAGTCCTGCACGACGACGACCGGGGCGACCATCAGCTGGGTGCGGCGCGGGTTGGCGGTGGCGGCCGGCAGCTCGGTGCCGTAGGTCACGACGTCCTCGGGCTTGCGGGCGCCCGGGATCTTGCTGAAGTCCTCGACCGAGGCCAGCGTCGTCCGGCGCGGGTTCGCCGTGGGGCGGCAGGACAGCGTGGACTTGGTGGCGTTCTTCGCCTGGGACATCGAGAGCACCTCGTGGTCATGGGCCGGGCCGATCGCGGCGGATCGGCGCCGGCCTGATGGATTCCGATTGATTCGGAGGGGTTCTGGGCAGGCTGATCGGGGCCGTGCTCCGGAGACAGCCAGGTTACGAGATCTCATTCCATAGAGACCGTGACCAAAGCTACACATTAGGGTGTGATTTTGCTCACAAATTGCTGAGCAAAGTGCAGATATCCGACATATCGCCGCACCGGGATTTTCCGACATTCCGCCGATAAGGGGCATTCCGGAAGGTCTGTGACTCTTCCCGATCCCGGGGCTGCTTGGCATGTATCCGGCGAGTGTCCGAAAAAGGCGGTATTCCGGTCCCGTTACCGCACAGTCCGTGAGTTGCCGCAAGCGGTCGGTAGCGCCGGACGCCTGGTTCGTGCGGCCCTTGTTGGGATTCCCCGGCTGTGCTGGAATGCGACGGACCGTGGGTAGGGAGTGGTCCACCCCGGTGCCCGCTCTCCCGGACCGGCCGGGGTGCGGATGGAAACTCGACACCGTCCAGGCCGTGGCGACGCGGCGGGACGCCCGGTCCAGAGGTTGCGACGCCAGTGCAGGGACGTTTCAAAAGGGGTAGCGGCGCCGCGGGAAACCCGGAGTCGCGTGAGCCTGTGGCAGCCCCTCAACAGGCGGCGGCCCCCGGCGGCCCGGCCGAGCCGGTGACACCCGAGCCCCCCGGCCGCCCGGAGGAGGACGGCCAGGAGCGGAAGTCCGCCCGGGACAAACTCCGCACCTCCCTGACCCGGCGCCGCGCCACCGGTCTGAGCCGGCTCGCGATGCGCAACTGGCGCATCCGCACCCGCCTGATCGCGCTGCTCGCCCTCCCCGTCCTGGTCTCGCTGGTCCTCGGTGGCCTGCGCATCCAGAGCTCGATGGAGAACTCGCAGCAACTCGCCCAGATGGCCAACCTCTCCGACCTGGCCAAGAAGGCGACCAACCTCGCGGACGCGCTCCAGACCGAGCGCGACATCAGCGCCGGCCCGATCACCCACGACCCGACCGCCCCGCTGGACGACGACATCGTCGCGGCCCGCAAGTCCACCGACGACCTGAGCCGCACCTTCACCGCGTCCTCCGACAAGTTCGAGAACCTCGAACTGTCCGGCGGAAAGGCGCTGTTGCTCCAGATCCGCAAGGACCTGAACTCGATCGCGGACACCCGCAGCCTGCCGTACCAGAACAACCAGAACATCCAGTCGACGATCACCGCCTACGACGTGATCATCCGCGACCTGCTGTCCATCACCCAGGACATCGCGCTCGCGTCGAACAACAAGGACCTGGTCGTCTCCACCCGCGCGCTCCAGCAGTTCTCGCTGGCGAAGAACGCGACCTCGCAGCAGCGGGCCCTGATCAGCGCCGCGCTCGCCAACCCGAAGACCCCCGACCTCAGCCCCAGCGACGAGTCCTTCGGTATCCGTCTGCGCAGCTCGTACGACAACGCGATCGCGAGCTTCAACAACATCTACACCGCGCACGACCTGGACAACCTGCGCAGCCAGCTGAGCTACAACTCGGTGGTCGCCGACGCCGACCGCTACGCCTCCACGATCCTCACCCAGAGCGGCATCCGCCAGACCGAGGCGGTCAGCTACAAGGACTGGTTCGAGAAGGCCAGCGCCAAGATCACCGCCGAGCGACGGATCGAGTCCAAGCTCATCGAGAACCTGGACGGCAAGGCCCAGGACCTCCAGTCCCAGGCCGACGCCGACGCCCTGATCATCGGTGTCGCGGTCGCCCTCGTGCTGCTCGTCGCCCTCGGTGGCGCCGGTCTGATCGCCCGCTCGATGGTGCGCTCGCTGACCCGCCTCCAGGCCGCGGCCGAGGACGTCGCCGAGCGCCGCCTGCCCGAGCTGGTCAAGACCCTCTCCGAGGCCGACCCGCACGACGTCGACACCACGGTCGAGCCGGTCGCCGTCGACTCCACCGACGAGATCGGCCACGTGGCCCACGCGTTCGACATGGTGCACAGCGAGGCCGTCCGCCTCGCCGCCGAGCAGGCCCTCCTGCGCGGCAACATCAACGCGATGTTCACCAACCTCTCGCGCCGCAGCCAGGGCCTCATCCAGCGCCAGCTGTCGCTCATCTCCGAGCTGGAGAGCCGCGAGGCGGACCCCGACCAGCTGGCCAACCTCTTCAAGCTGGACCACCTCGCGACCCGCATGCGCCGCAACGGCGAAAACCTCCTCGTCCTCGCCGGCGAGGACCCGGGCCGCCGCTGGACCCGTCCCGTCCCGCTGGTCGACGTGCTCCGCGCCGCCGCCTCCGAGGTGGAGCAGTACGAGCGCATCGAGCTCGCCGCCGTGCCGTCGGCCGAGGTCGCCGGCCGCGTCGTCAACGACCTCGTCCACCTGCTCGCCGAGCTGCTGGAGAACGCCACCTCGTTCTCCAGCCCGCAGACCCGCGTCCGGGTCACCGGCCACGCGCTGCCGGACGGCCGCGTGCTGGTCGAGATCCACGACACCGGCATCGGCCTGAGCCCCGACGACCTCGCCGAGATCAACGAGCGCCTCGCCAACCCGCCGACGGTGGACGTCTCCGTCTCCCGCCGCATGGGCCTCTTCGTGGTCGGCCGCCTGTCCCTGCGACACGGCATCCGCATCCAGCTGCGTCCCAGCGACTCCGGCGGCACCACCGCGCTGGTCATGCTCCCGGTGGACGTCACCAATTCGGGTGATCGCCGCGGCGCCGGCCGGGCCGGTTCCGGCCAGGCCCCCAAGCAGCAGCGCGGGGTCGCCCCGACGCCGCGCCAGCAGCGCCAGGTGCCGCCCGGCCGCCAGGGCGGTACGGCCGCGCTCGGCCAGGGCCCGGCCACCGGTGCCCCGCAGGGCGGCCGCCCGCAGCTCGGCCAGGGCGGCCCGGCCGCTCCGGCCGCTCCCGCTCCGCAGGCCGGCCCGGGTGCGCCCGGCGGCGGTCTGCCGACCCGCCAGGTCGGCCAGTCGCTGCGCGAGAACCCGGTCACGCCGGGCGGCGCTCAGCAGGGTGGCGCCCAGCCGGGTGGCGCCCAGCAGGGCCAGGGCCGGCAGCCCGCCCAGCCGCAGCAGAAGCAGCAGGCCCCGCAGCAGCAGGCTCCCCAGCAGGCCCAGCAGGGCGGTCTGCCGCAGCGCACCCCGGGCCGCCAGGGCCCGCCGCAGAGCGGCCCCAACGGGCTGCCCCGCCGCGGCGGCCGTCCGCAGCAGCCCGGCCAGCCCCAGGCCGGTCAGCAGCAGCCGGGTCAGCCCCAGCCGGGTCGGCCGCAGGCCGGTCAGCAGCAGCCGGGCCGGCCCGGTCAGGAACGGCCGCGTCCCGGCGGCGAGTTCGACGGCGGTCCGGGTGCCCGGACCGGCGAGCAGCCGCAGCACGGCCGCCCCGGCGGCCCCGGCACTCCGCAGCAGGGCGCCCGTCCGGGCAACCGTCCGCAGGACGGCCTGCCGCAGCGCCGTCCGGCCCCGCAGGGCCCCGGTGCCCCCGGCCGGCCCGCCGGCCAGGGCCCGCGCGGTCCGCAGCGTCCCGGCCCGGACGCGCCGCAGCGCGACCGTCAGCCGCAGCTGCCGCCGCAGGCCCAGCAGCAGCCCCAGCCGCTGCCGTCGGCCGAGCCGGCGCCGGTGGAGAGCACCCAGCAGTTCGCCCGCCCGCGCTTCGAGGCCAGCCAGATCGACCCGCGCGACCCGCTGGGTCTCGGCCTGGTCGAGCCGGTGCTGCCGAACGTGCCGAACCCGCCGCGTCCGGAGCCGGTGCGTCAGGAGCAGGCACCGCAGCAGCAGCCGCAGCAGCCGCAGCCGCTGCCGTACCAGGAGCCGATGGCGCTGCCGACCGGCCCGTCCGAGGCCACCGGTCAGCTGCCCGGCGGCGAGCAGCCGTGGTTCCCGCAGGCCGACGGTCAGCAGCAGGCGCGTCCGCGCACGTACCAGCCGCGCCGCCCGGGCACCTCCGCGCCGGAGTTCCAGCAGCAGGCCCCGGAGCAGCAGAATCCCCGGCAGGCCCCGCAGCAGGCTCCCCAGCCGGCCCCGCAGGCCCAGGCCCCGCAGGCCCAGGCCCCGCAGCCCGCTCCGCAGCAGCAGGCGCCGCAGCAGAGCCAGCAGCAGCCGCAGGGCCAGCAGCAGCCCGGCGACGCGCCGTGGCGTCCGTCCGCGAACGACGAGCGCTGGCGCCGCGCCGAGCAGATCCGCGAGCCCTCGACCAGCGGTGTCACCATGTCGGGCCTCCCCCGGCGGACCCCGCAGGCCAACCTGGTCTCCGGCACGGCCGAGGCCTCGCCGCTGACCGGTCCGCAGGTCTCCCGGGCCCCCGAGGAGGTCCGCGGCCGGCTGACCAACCTGCGCCGCGGCATCCAGCAGGGCCGCCGCGCCGGGGCCGAGCAGGCCGCCAACCAGTCGGGCTTCCAGCATGGTGCCCAGCAGCCCGGATTCGATAGTTTCGGTGGCCGGAACGACGGCAACGGCGCAGATCACCAGGAGCGTTGAGTTGAACCAGATGAGCCAGGCCGCACAGAACCTGAACTGGCTGATCACCAATTTCGTGGACAACACCCCCGGGGTGTCCCACACGGTGGTGGTCTCCGCGGACGGCCTCCTGCTGTGCATGTCCGAGGGTTTCCCGCGCGACCGCGCCGACCAGCTCGCCGCCGTCGCCTCGGGCCTCACCTCGCTGACCAACGGCGCCAGCCGGATCTTCGAGGGCGGCGAGGTCAACCAGACCGTCGTCGAGATGGAGCGGGGCTTCCTGTTCCTGATGGCCGTCAGCGACGGCTCCTCGCTCGCCGTCCTGGCCTCCCCGGACTCCGACATCGGCCTCGTCGGCTACGAGATGGCCCTGCTCGTCGACCGCGCCGGCGCCGTCCTCACCCCCGCACTCCGCGCTGAACTCCAGGGCAGTCTCCTGCACTGACCCGGGGCCCGCGCGGATCCACCCACCCGTCCCACCCGCGCCGCCGGGTCCGACCCGACCGGACCCGGCGCAACCCCCTCAGCTACCCTCAGGCAGCTGATTTCGCCTCAGCTGGCACCGCCCCAGCTGGAACCGGCTGCTCAAGGCTGCAGCACTAGGAGGACCCATGACCCCGCCTTCGACACCCGCCGGCTCGTACGGCAACGGGTACGGCAGCGGCTACGGCGGGCAGCAGTCCGACGGCTACGAGCAGCAGCCGCTGGTCCGCCCGTACGCGATGACCGGCGGCCGGACCCGCCCGCGGTACCAGCTCGCCATCGAGGCCCTGATCTCCACCACCGGCTCGGCCGACCGGGCCAGCGGGCTGCTGCCCGAGCACGCCCGGATCGTCAGCCTCTGCCGCGAGGTCAAGTCCATCGCGGAGATCTCCGCACTGGCCGGCGTGCCGCTCGGTGTCGCCCGCATCCTCGTCGCCGACCTTGCCGAGGCCGGTCTCGTCGCCATCCACCAGCCCGCCGCCGCGGGCGAGTCGGGCGGAACGCCCGATGTCACGCTGCTCGAAAGGGTCCTCAGTGGACTTCGCAAGCTCTAACGGACCGGCCCGCGCCACGACGTCCGCGAAGATCGTCGTCGCGGGCGGCTTCGGTGTCGGCAAGACCACGCTCGTCGGCGCCGTCTCCGAGATCAACCCCCTGCGCACCGAAGCCGT